>JAFTKT010000021.1 GCA_017453145.1 Clostridia bacterium | reverse complement strand
TACGATTACTTGCGCGTAGCGGAGTACCTTTTCGCCTTTTTTATAGCCTTTCACGTAGACCTGCTTAACAATGCCGCTTTCTTCGCCCTCGCCGGCGGGGGCTGCCAGAATCGCTTCTGCATACGTCGCGTCGAACGGCTGACCGAGCGGATTGATTTCCTCAACGCCCTCGCCCTCTAACACTTTCTTGAAAGACGAAAGCACCATTTCAATACCCTGCTTGGTGTTCTCATCCGAGCAAGACGAAAGAGCGCGCTCTAAATTGTCGCCGATAGGAAACAGGGAGGCTATCACGTCGTTTCTGCCCTCTTGGTAGCGTTGCGCCGCTTGGTTTTGGGTGCGACGGCGGTAGTTTTCGTATTCTGCCGTAACGGCATACCACTTGCGCTTACTTTCCTCTGCCTCTTCTTGGGCTTTTTCGATTTCTTCCTGTGCTTTTTTATTGATTTTTTTCTTGTCTTTCGTCGCCTTTTCGTCTTTTTCTGCCGTTTCGGGGGCGACGGGCTCTTTCAATTCTTCGTTTTCCATAGTCTTTATTCCTTTTATTTATATATACCGCAAAACGCTTGCCGTTAAACGCGTTTCTTAAATTTCCAAGTGCGCGAATTTATCGCGGCGGGAATAGCGGTAGAAAATCGCCTTTCTGCCGATTACCGCAACGGGTACAGCCTCTAACAGTTCGGCAACGTTTTCCGCAAGATTACGCGGGTCGTCGTCCGCCGTGTCTAAAATATTCACTTTAATCAGTTCACGCGCGTCTAACGCGTCGGAAAGCGTTTTGAGCAGGTTGTCCGTAATCCCGCCCTTGCCGATTTGCGTAATCGGGGAAAGGGTCGAGGCAAGCGATTTAAGCTTGCTCCGTTGTTTGCTCGTTATGGTTTCGCTCGTTATTATCATAATTTCTCCTCACACTTTTAGTATTGTGAAAACGCAGAGATGCAAGCAAGACGAGGAAAGCGCGGATTTCCCGACGGGATATTTACATTTAGTAAATGAGCAAGGGAAAACGCAAGCTTGACAACGTATTGCGCCGCATATATGCGTTTTAAGGGATAAAGTCAAACTCGACCTCGCCGATTGACACCGTATCCCCCTCTTGGCAGCCCATTTTCGACAGCTCCTTAATCACGCCGCGAAGTCGCAATACTTTTTGGAAATATTGCATGGAATCGGGGTTGTTCAAAACGACGTTGCGGCACAGCATATCGACCAAGCCGCCCACGACCACAAACACGCCGTCGTCGTCGCGATATATCTCGAAAGACAAATCGTCGTTCGCTTTATACTCGAATTCTTCGTCGGGTAAAATACGCTCCACAGGGGGCAGGGTTGAGAGTACGTCGAAAATTCCGTCTAACAGTTCTTTCGTGCCCTCGCCTGTTACGGCGGTAATCGGGAAAATTTTATATTTTCTGCCAAGCTTTTTCTTGACGGTTTTGAGATTCTCCTCCGCGCCGAACACGTCGCATTTGTTGCATACGATTACCTGCGGCAACGCGGCGAGCGTTTCGCTGTATTCTTTGAGCTCGGCGTTGATTTTCTTGAAATCCTCGACGGGGTCGCGCCCCTCACAGCCAGACACGTCTAACACGTGGCAAAGCATACGCGTTCTTTCGATATGGCGCAAGAAATCGTGCCCCAAGCCCGCGCCCTGCGCCGCGCCCTCAATAAGACCGGGAATATCCGCCGCGACAAATGATTTTTCATAGTGGCGCACAACGCCTAAATTCGGGGAAAGGGTCGTGAAATGGTAGTTCGCAATTTTCGGTTTTGCGGCAGAGATTTTGGAAAGCAGGGTGCTTTTTCCCACGTTGGGGAACCCGACGAACCCGACGTCGGCAATCACTTTCATTTCCAAAATGACATAGTGCTGTTTGACCTTTTCGCCTTTTTGTGCGAAATTCGGCGCGTGCCGACGCGCTGTCGTGAACCGAACGTTGCCCTTGCCGCCGTTGCCGCCGCGAGCCACCAGCACTTCTTGCCCGTCCTCAAACACGTCGCAAATCAGCCGTCCCGTTTCCTCGTCGCGAACGAGCGTGCCGAGCGGGACTTTGATATACGTGTTTTTGCCGCTTTTGCCAAAGCAACGGTTCGTGCCGCCAACTTCGCCGTTGTCCGCGAAAAAGCGGGAATTGAAACGGAACGGGAACAAATCGTTCATGTCCTTGTCGCCTACGAAATAGACGTCGCCACCCTTGCCGCCGTCGCCGCCGTCAGGGCCGCACGCGGGCTTGCCCTTGAACGCTTTGAAAGAGTTCATGCCGTCGCCGCCGTCGCCTGCTTTGATTAAGATTTTCACTTTATCGGTAAATTCACCCGTCGCCATGATTTTGCGCCTCCGTTTTTTGGGTTGCCGTTCGCTTTACGAGCCCTTGCGAAAAATAACCGCGCGTGAAGAATACACGCGCGGCGAGCTTTCGCTACGTTTTTATTTCTGCATTGCGGCGACTTGTTTCGCGACTTCTTCGCTCAAATCCTCGCTCTTCTTTTCAAGGCCTTCACCCATAACGTAGAACGCGAATTTGTTAATCGAAACGTTACCCGCTTTGACAAGGTCGGAAATCTTCTTGGAATCGTCCTTGATGAACGCCTGTTCAAGCAAGCAGTTTTCCTCGTAGAATTTCTTGATTCTGCCCATAACCATTTTTTCCGCAATCGCTTCGGGCTTGCCCTCGTTGATTGCTTGTTGTTTGAGCACTTCCTTTTCTCTCTCAATCGTTTCTGCCGAAACCTCTTCGCGCGTTAAATAGGCAGGTTTCGTAAATGCGATTTGGAGGGTAATATCGTGTGCGACTTCTTTCGCCGCGTCCGTCGCCTCGCCAGCCATGTCCAGCATAACGCCGAGCTTGCCGCCAAGATGGATATAGCTTTCGAAGAAACCGTTCGTTTCAAAACGTTCAAATCTTCTCACCGCGATTTTCTCGCCGATAATCGCGATTTTGCCTTTGAGGTATTCCTCTACCGTCGCACCTGCGCATGCGCAAGCCAACAACGCCTCGACGCTAGCGGGGTTTTCCTTGACGATTACTTTGGAAACTTCGTTCGCAATTTCAGAAAATTGAGGGTTCTTCGCCACGAAATCCGATTCGCAGTTCAGCTCTACCAAAACGCCCACGTTGCCTTCGGTATAGCAAGCAACGATACCCTCTGCCGCGATACGCGACGCTTTCTTCTCTGCCTTTGCAATGCCTCTTTCACGGAGCAAATCCGCTGCTTTTGCCATATCGCCGTCTGCGTCCGTCAATGCTTTTTTACAATCCATTACGCCTGCGCCCGTCTTTTCGCGGAGCGCCATTACGTCTTTTGCAGTAAATGCCATAGTTCTTTTCTCCTTTTTTCAATACTTCCGAAAACTTATGCGTTTTCTTCTTTGGCAGCCTCTTCCGCCGCCGCAACGACTTCTTCCATAGACGTGGGTTCTTCCGTTTCAACCTCTGCCTCTGCCGCTACGCTCGAAATCAACGCCTCTTCGCCTTGATTTGCCTCGATAACCGCGTTTGCGATTACGGACGAAATGAGCTTAATTGCGCGGATTGCGTCGTCGTTGCCGGGAATTACGTAGTCAACTTCGTCAGGGTCGCAGTTGGTGTCGGTAATCGCGACGATTTTGATGCCGAGCTTTTTCGCTTCTTTAATTGCAATGTCTTCGTTGTGGGGGTCTACGACGAACATGATACCGGGAACGGATTTCATGGTCTTGATACCGCCGAGATTTGCTTGGAGCTTGCCCATTTCCTTTTTAAGGAGCATAACCTCTTTTTTAGGCAACAAATCGAAATCGCCGTTTGCCTCCATTGCCTCTAACTTTTCCAAACGCTCTACGCGGCTTCTCATGGTCTTGAAGTTGGTCAAACAACCGCCAAGCCAACGGGAATTTACGTAGTATTGTCCGCAACGCTCCGCCTCTTCTTTAATCGCGTCTTGCGCCTGTTTCTTCGTGCCGACGAACAGCACCGTTTTGCCCTCTTTGACCGATTCGCAAACGAAAGAGTACGCCTCTTCAATCAAGTTTGCCGTAACTTGCAAGTCGATAATGTGAATATCGTTTCTTGCCGCGAAGATGTACTTCTGCATTTTGGGATTCCACTTTCTCGTCTGATGTCCGAAGTGAACGCCCGCCTCCAAGAGCTGTTTCATAGTAATCACTGCCATAATTCATACCTCCGTTTAACCTCCTCGCCTTGCGTTGGCTCGCAACGACGTCCGCACTCAAAAATTTTACGGACACGGATTGCGCGCAATGAGCGAGTGTGAATTTTTAGCTATATTATTTTACCACAAAGCAAAACGGAATGCAAGCTATTTTGCACTCCGTTTCAGGTTTTTTAGGTTTTTTTTGTAATTTTTTCGCTATTTTACCCTTTTCGCCATTGCGAGCAGAACGAAGTGTAGCGTGGCAATCTCTTTTTTAGATTACTTCACCCCTATCGCGATTCGCAATAACGGAGAAATCTTATCTGCCGCGACGGACGACTTTCTTCAAAAGCGAGAATAAAAACGCCACGCTAAGCGGAATTAGCGAGCAAACGAGCGCGAGTAGTAATCCGCAAACCAAGAACCCGCCCGCCGTGTTCATTGCCGCGATAAAGGACAAATACGTCGCAGGGACGATAAAATACAGCGCGATATTGACGATGGCAAGCAGTATAATCAAGATAGGCAATGCAGACAGAGAATTTTTAATGTCTGCGCCGCTCATGTTCTGATGCAACGCGATACAGAGCGCAAGCACCACGAACGCCCAAAACTGCCAACCGCTGTTGTAGGCATAGAGCAGGGTCGTCGCCATGCCCTGAAACGCGCCGATAAGAAAGCTCACGTTTTGCATGTTCAATCCGATTGCCGCTTTTCCCGCATACGCCGAAACGTAAGCGGCCATCATGGTAAACGTTTGCGGGAGTAACAGCTTTATGAGCAGGAACAGAACCGCCGTGCCGCAAACAATGGGCGCTACGGAAATGAAATAGTTGCCCACCCGTTGATAAATACTTTTCGGGTTATAGCTGTGCCGAACGTAGCCCAAAACGCCGTTTTCGTCGTCGATTTGGAAGAGTTTGATTTCGTCGATTTTGTGCCGAAACACCACGCACATAAGCGCGTGGCTAAGCTCGTGTATGGGCGTGCCGATAAAGCCCGTCGCATAGCAAACCGCTTGGCTGTGCTCCACGAGCCCGTAGAATACGCGATTCAAAAGGGAAATGAGAAATCCCACCAAATACACCGCACCGATAAAAAAGCCGATTTGCAGAATAATATTTCCAAATAAAAGCCACATAATTTTTTCCTTTTGCGTTAAAAAAAACTACGCAAGGGAACAAGGAGAGAAAGAAATTCTCTCCTCATTTCCACTTGTTTTCCGTTCAAATTTTCTTTCGTTTAGCCGACGTTCCAAGTCTTGGTCTCAATCGTCTTGCTCGCAATCACGTTGTCGCCGTAACCGTTTGCCGTAACGCGGAATTTCACGTTCGTTGCACCCGTGATATACGAGCTCACTTCAACCGTCGTGCCTGCGTTCGTGCTAACCGTCTGCCAAGCCCCGCCGTTTACGCAAATTTCGACGGTGTAACCGTATTCTGCGTTGCCGACAGGCTCGAACTTGAAGATGCCGCCGTCGATATATTCCATATCCTCTGCGGTAGGCGCGGCAAGGAGCGTAATCATATACTTGGGCGTACTGCTTCCGCCTTGGTCTTTCGAATTCAGATAATATACGCCGTTCTCGTCAAAGCCGCCGCCCTGCGCGAATACCGCCACTTTGTGCGTACCCGTGGGGAGATTCTGTTTCGTATACGTCGTCGCGTTCTTGAACTCGCCAACGCCGCCGATTTTGTAGGTATAGCCCATTGCATACGGGGATTCCGTCGTAATCGTAACCGTCAAAACGCCCTCGTCGTTTACGCTCGTATGGCTATACGAAAGCTCGAAATCAGGCGTTTGCAACTGCTTCGTCTGTTGTTGAATCAAGTTCTTGCCCTCAACGGCTTTGCTGTTAATCGTTTGCGACAGGTCGCCGATTGCAACGACTTCCACACGATACGTTGTCAGCTGGTCAAACGAGGGTTTATAGGTATACGTCTTATTCGCCACTTGACCGTCCGTATACACTATATCCTCGCCGATATAAAGGGCATAGGAGGACGCGTAACCGACTGCCGTCCATTGATATTGATTGTTGACAATCTTGACTTCGGGGGACGCGAGTTTCCAAATTGCTTTGGACTCGGACACGTCGGAGCTGATATAATGCGTGTTACCGCTCGGGCTTGCATCGCCAAGCGCTTTGATTTTGAAGGTATATTCCTTTCCGCCGTCAATATTCGCGATATTCATAGACGTACCCGTCAATTCTTCGGTATATTTAACGCCGTTTTCGTTATACACCGCATATGTCGGCGAATAAATTCTCTCGTTGATGTTGCCGGGCTTATTCCAAGAAAGCTGGGTGTTCGAGAACGGTTGCGTGCCGAACGTGGGCGTTTCCAACTTCACGAACGTAACCGTTTCACTCGAACGCGACGTCATATAATACGTGCCGTCTACGCCGAAATTGTTGTTGACTGCAATCATATGTACGCTCGTGCCGACCGTCGTAATTCTGCTGCGGATATTCTCAATCGAATCCACGTCGATTGCCTGACTGTTGTTATCGAACACAACGTTGTAGCTCTTTGCGTTCGCAACGTCCGCGCATTTGAGCACGCTGTCCGAACCGCTTTCGTCAATGCGGATATTGCGGGGCGCTTCCAAGCGGTAGACGGTGATAGGCGTAGAGAAATTCGAGGCAAGCACAGCCGCGCCGTCGCCCTTTGCGCATACCTTAATCTCCGCAACGCCCGCAGGCAATACCACGCCTAAATCATATTTGGTATCGTTGCAATCGTTGAGCGCCGAGCCCGTTGAAACCGCATAGCCGTGCGCTTTGTCTATCGAACCGAATTCATAGCTAAATTCTTTAATCGTCGTATTTTGCGGCGTAGCAAGCACCGTGATGACGAACGGCAAGGATTTGGATTGGAGCGAGCTCAACACAACCGTGTTGTTTTGCATCGAATCCGTACCGATGGACTGGATAAAGTAGTTATACGATTTCTCGCTGGTTACGCCCGCCTCTGCAACGTCCGTTACCTTGAACTGCGAGGTCGAGCTCGTCGTGTTCATAATCGCCGTTTCTTCTTTATACAAGCGATAACCCGTTGCTTTGGCTACCTTTTCAAAGGAAACCGTGAATCCTTTGGAAAGCTCTTGGGGAATACTCGTGATAAAGCCGGAAGACAACGCCGTCGGAGACGCCAAACGTTGTACCTTGATTGCCGCCGAATAAGGCGAATCGCAGAACGTCGAGTCGTCGGGGTCTGCCACTGCTTTGAGTTCTACCGTATACGTGCCGACCTCCAAGAAATCATAGGCGAACTGTCTGTCGATAGCACCCGCCGTTTCGATGGATTCGTCGCCGTTGGGTTTAATGATACGCAGCTCATACCCGTATGCGTTGTCGATTGCGTCCCAATAAATGTTATTTTTTGCCGAGCCGTCGTCGAGCATTAAGCTGCTGTTCCATTGAATAACGGGGGCTTGCAAGAGATAGAACGACGTCGGTTGCGACCAGTTGGAGAAATACACCGCGTCTTCGCTCACGGGCATAATCGAAACGTTCAGCGTCGTGCCGCGCGCGAGCTTGTCATAGCTCGTTTCCGTAACGTTATATTTCTTCGTGCCGATTTTCAAGATATATCCGCTTGCCAGCTCTACTTCGTCCCAAACGAGCACGCCGTTTTCTACCTTAATGTTCGTAACGGGGTCAAGGAAAATAAATTCTTTACCCTCCGACATTTCGCCTGCGAGTATGTTGCTCTTGGAGCTCTTCGCCTTGATTTCAACGGTGAAATTCGCATTCGGGCTGTCCAAATCCATCGACGTCGCCTTGCAATTCTCCGCCTCTACAAAGCCGTTAACGTATACTTCGTAGGCCTCCGCACCGCTCACCGACGACCAAGACAATTTGCCTTGCTCTACGTCGTATTTGATTTTAGAAGCGTCAACCGTGCCGAGCTTGGTTATTTCCTTGACGTCGCTCCAAATCGAATAATAGCTGTTATCGCCCGCCACCACAGGACGCACTTGATAGCTGTGCTTGCTCGTCATCGTGATAGGATAATCGGTAACGGTCAGAGGCACTTGCTGTTCCACGCCGTCGACGCGAATCGCATAACCCGTCGCGCCTGCAACCACCGACCAAGTGAGCGAGCCTTCTTCGGAAAGCGTCAAATCGGCAACTTTTGCAAGCGGCGTAAACGTTACCATAATCGGCTCGGATTTCATATCGCCGACCGAGCTGACTGCGCATACCTTGACGGTAAACGTCTGCTGTTGGGATACGAGCTGCGAGCAAGGATAGCTGGCGCTCTGCGTCGTATACTCCGTGCCGTCATTGATGGAAAGGGTATATTTTGCCGCGCCGTTAACGCTGTCCCATTCCACCGCCATCGTGTTTGCGTTAATGCGCACGTTCGTGGGTGCGGACACGGCAAGCGGGTTTTCGCCGCAAGCTATAAATCCGAACGCCGCAAACAGACACGCGATAAGCGCAAGCAACAAGTTTGCAAGTTTCTTTTTCATATTTCTATATCTCCTTATGATATATTTTTTGATTTTTTAGTCCGTGATGATTGTGAGGTTGGTATTCACTCCAACAAACGTTTCAGGGCTTTCTACACCGTCTATAACAACCGTGCCCGTCGACGAGCTAGCGACCATCGTCGAGGCTCTCTCCGCCCAGAATTTCCCGAAATACGCGCCCGTTTCCGCCTCGCCCGTAATATTGCCGCTGTTGGCAAGCTCCGCAAGCGAAACAATCGCGCCTGCGTCGTGCGAATTGTTCGCATATAAGTAGCCTGCAAGACCGCCGACTTGGGATTTACCCGTAACGTCGCCGCTGTTTGTGCTTGCCGTGATTGCGAGCGTATGATTGCTATATTTGTCATGTACGGCGAAATACACATACCCGATAATACCGCCGACGTGGTTGTCGCCCGTAATATCGCCGCTGTTTTCCAAAGCCGTGTAGGTAATCGACGAGGAACGTTCCGTGCCGCCTGCAATACCGCCCACGTACACAGCTTTCGGCGCGTAAATATTCGCTTTGTTCGTACAGTTTTGCAAACTATTGTTCCCGACAAGCCCTGCGATACCGCCTACGTATTTACCCGATTTTTCATAGGTAATCGACGTTTCGTTTTCACAGCTGATAAAGCCGTAACCAAAGCCCGCATAACCGCCAAGCCACGTATAATACGATTGATTGCTGGTATTGTAATATGCGCCCGTCGCCTCTACGCTCGCGCCCTTGTTCGAGCAATCCTGCATTACGATATTGCCTGCGTAGCCTGCAAGCCCGCCCACGTAGTACGCGCCCGAAATAGCACCCGAAGAAGAGGATTCTAACAGGGTTGACGCACTTTCCGACCACGTGTAGCCGAACAAACCGCCGACATACGCCCCCGAAGAGAGCACCTTCGCCGTGTTCGTACATTCCGTAGCGGAAATTACCGCCCCCGAATCGTGCGTGTTATGATGATACATATACCCAACCAAACCGCCGACATAGTCGCCCGTGCCCGTTATCGAACCGCTGTTGTTAATCGTAGTCAAGGATAAGGTATGCGTGGTGTATTTGTCGCTGAAATAGTTATGCAATTCACCGAACACGCCACCGACGTGATTTGTACCCGTTACCGCGCCGCTGTTTGACAAGCCGCTCAAAGTCCTCGTGCCACCAAACGTTACCCGACCGACCAAGCCGCCTACGTAAGCCGATTTTGTCGCCGTGATTGCCGCCGAGTTGGAACAGTTTTGAATTTCACCCGTCGCCAAGCCTGCGATACCGCCGACGTAGTCGCCTTTTTCCGTGTAAGTAATCGCCGTCGCGTTGTCGCACCCTACAATACGGTAGCCATAGCCGACATAGCCGCCCAAATACGCGTTGTATTTAGGCGTGCTACACGTAATCAGTTAGTATTTTGTCGCCGTAACGGTGCTGCCCGCGTTGGAGCAGGAAATAAGCTGAATATTTTGCAAACGACCAGCCAAACCGCCGACCAGATATTCCGCTGAAACTGCGCCGCTCGATTCGCCCGTGATTTGGGAATCCGTCCATTCCGCATACCCGTCGCCGATAAGACCTCC
>JAFTKT010000020.1 GCA_017453145.1 Clostridia bacterium | reverse complement strand
GCATAACTGCTGTGGTATTATGATAGAGCTCGTGCAGGGCGAGGGCGGCGTAACCGCGCTCGACAAGGACTACGTCAAAGCCGTTGAAAAGCTCGCGCAAGACAACGACCTTTTATTGATTGTAGACGAGGTACAGACGGGTAACGGCAGAACGGGCACGCTATATGCGTATATGCAATACGGCATCACGCCCGACGTAGTACCGACGGCGACAGGCTTGGGCGGCGGTTTGCCGATTGGCGCGACCATGCTCGGCGAGCGCGTCAAGGATTTGTTTACGCCGGGTCTGAACGGTTCGACGTTCGGCGGCAATCCCGTATGCGCGGCGGGCGCGTTATCTGTTATGGAGCGGATTGACGAAACGTTGCTCGCAGAGGTTCGCAAAAAGAGCGAATACGTTTTCTCCGAGCTTACGGGCGCAAAGGGCGTGAAATCCGTTTCGGGCTTGGGGCTTATGATTGGCGTGGAGTGTGAAAAGGACGCAGGCGAGGTGATTGCCGCGTGTAGAGAGCGAGGAGTGCTGGTCATTAAAGCAAAGCACAAGGTACGCTTGCTCCCCGCGCTGAACATACCTTTTGAAATGTTAAAAAAAGCAATAAAAACAATAAAGGAAGAATGTGGTAAATAACAATGCATTTATTAAAACTGATGGACCTTTCGTCCAAACAAATCAATGAAATTTTGAACCTTGCGGACCAACTTAAATTCGAAAAGAAAAACGGTATCGCGCACCCGCTTTTGAAAGGCAAAACGCTGGGCATGATTTTCTCCAAATCGTCCACGCGCACCCGTGTTTCGTTCGAGGTAGGCATGTACGATTTAGGCGGTAGCGCGTTGTTTTTGAGCTCGCGCGATTTGCAAATCGGACGCGGCGAGCCCGTGCAGGACACCGCGCGCGTGCTTTCCCGTTATTTAGACGGTATTATGATTCGCACGTTCGAGCAAAAAGAGGTAGAGGACCTTGCAAAATACGGTTCAATTCCCATCATTAACGGCTTGACGGATTATTGCCACCCCTGCCAAGTGCTCGCCGATTTGATGACCATTCGCGAGTATAAGGGCGGTTTTGCGGGCAACAAGCTCTGCTATATCGGCGACGGAAACAATATGACCAACTCCTTGATTGTCGGTGGTATCAAGACGGGCATGGAAGTATCCGTTGCCTGCCCGAAAGGCTACGAGCCCGACGCCGCGCTCATGAAATGGGCGAGCGAGAACGGCAAGTTTACCTGCACCGACGACGTGCTTAAAGCGGCGGAGGGTGCGGACGTATTGTATACCGACGTTTGGGCGTCTATGGGACAGGAAGCAGAGGCGGAAGAACGCAAAAAGATTTTTGCGGGTTACCAAATCAATGCAAAGGTAATGAGCGTTGCGAACGACAAGGCAATGGTGTTGCATTGTCTGCCCGCGCACCGCGAAGAGGAAATCACGGCAGAGGTATTCGAGGCGCATGCGGCGGAAATCTTCGACGAGGCAGAGAACAGATTGCACGCGCAAAAAGCGGTTCTCGTCAAGTGCTTGGGCAACGATTGACCCTTTGGCTGAACTTCTATATAATATATAAGGAAGAAAACTATGCAATATACGATTAAAAACAGCATGCTTTCCTGCACGGTGGACAGCTTTGGCGGCGAACTTGTCAGCGTCGTAAAGGCGGGCAAGGAACGGCTCTGGCAAAACGAAACGGGGGAATGGGCAGGACACGCGCCGTTGCTCTTTCCTGTTTGCGGACATTGCGGTGTAACGGTAAACGGCGTTTCCTATCCGATTGGAGCGCACGGCTTTGCGAAAAAGACGGAATTTTCGCTCGTTTCGAAAACGGAAACATCCCTCACGCTTGAAATCGAAAGCACGGCGGAAACGAAAAAAGTCTATCCTTTCGATTTCCGTTTTGAGGTAACCTATGCGATAGAGGGAAACGAGCTGTCCGTTTCTTACCGCGTGCAGAACCCCGCGCAAACGCCTTTGTATTTTGCTTGCGGCGGACACGAGTCTTTTGCGCTGGATAGCGGCGTGGAGAATTATGAGCTCCGTTGTGAAAAGGAAGAAACGTTTTTGCACCTTTTCCACAACGACGACGGGTATATGACGGGCGAAACGTTCGACTATGGCACAGGCAAAGTGTTTGCCTTGCCCCAAGATTTTATGCAAGAGGGCAGAACGCTTATTTTCAAGGACGTGCAATCCCGCAAAGTCGCGCTGTATAAAAAAGGCGGCGAGAAATGCGCGGAGCTTTCGTTCGAGGGCTACGGCAATCTGTTGCTTTGGCGTGCGGACAACGCGAAATATATTTGTATCGAGGCTTGGACGAATTTACCCGACCCTGAAAACACGGAAGATATAGAATTTTCCGAAAAAGAGGGCGTAATCGCGGTAGCGGCAGGCGAAGAAATTACGCTCACGCGCAAGATTAGCTATTAAAAACGTAACGAAAGAACGGGTTTGTTGCCCGTTTTTTTCTTTTACGGGTATAATTTCGGCAAAAAAAGGAAAAAGTTTATAAAAAAGTCCGTTCAAACGTTTGACAAAAGGGCTTGAATTTGTTAAAATAATACCGTTGCGATTGTAGGGGATACTATGCCCTTTTGCGAAAAACGCAAAAAACAAAAGCGTTTGGACAAGCCGCAACGACCTAAATTCGCTTTCTTTGAAATTGCGATAAGGGCAATTTCGAGGGAAAATATATTCCAAAATTTTTACAAGGAGGTCAAATTTATGCCTACGATTAACCAGCTCATCAAAAAAGGTAGAGAGCAGATTATGTACAAATCCAAGAGCCCTATTTTGGATAACTGCCCTCAAAAGCGCGGTGTATGTTTGTCCGTAACCACGACTTCTCCCAAGAAGCCTAACTCTGCTATGCGTAAGATTGCCCGTGTGCGCCTTACCAACAAGCAAGAGGGTACGGTCTACATTCCCGGCGAAGGTCATAACCTTCAAGAGCACAGCTCCGTTTTGATTAGAGGCGGACGTGTCAAGGACTTGCCCGGTGTGCGTTATCACATCATTCGCGGCGCGCTCGACACGGCAGGCGTTGCAAAGCGCAACCAGTCTCGCTCTAAATACGGCGCAAAACGCCCCAAGTAAGTTCACGGGCAAACCTCGCAAGCAATGCTTGCCGAGCGCGGTGAGCTCGTAAAAAAACGCCGAAAGTCGGTTGCGTTTTAAGACTGAAACCAAAACGCAAAAGACCTACTTGCAATCGGAATATAGCTCGAAAAGCCCCGAATAAAAGTAGGCAGTATGCAACTGAGGTTGCAGAAGATTCGCACTTTTTAATCCAAAACACAAAAAAGCGCGATAGCTGTACTGGAAGGGTAAAGCCCTTATCAAAAAATAAAAGGAGGACAAAATTATGCCTAGAAGAGGTAACGTACCTAAAAGAGACGTATTGCCCGACCCTATGTATAACAGCAAGGTGGTAACCAAGCTTATCAACCAAATTATGCTGGACGGCAAGAAGGGAACGGCGCAAACCATCGTTTACGACGCATTCAAAACAATGGGTGAAAAATTAAATATGGAGCCGATGGAGATTTTCAAGCAGGCAATGGAAAACGTTATGCCTGTCGTGGAAGTTAAAGCTCGCCGTGTAGGTGGTGCGAACTATCAAGTTCCTATTGAAATCAGACCCGAAAGACGCCAAACGCTTGCGATTCGTTGGATTGTTATCAACACGAGAAAGAGAAGCGAAAGAGAAATGTCGGCTCGTCTTGCAGCGGAGCTTATGGACGCATATAACAATGCGGGCGGCTCTGTGAAGAAGAAAGAAGACACGCACAGAATGGCAGAAGCGAACAAAGCGTTCGCGCATTTCAGATTCTAAAAGAGGTAAGGTATGGCTAGAGAATACGATTTACTTCACACCAGAAACTTCGGTATTATGGCGCACATTGACGCAGGTAAAACCACGACCACCGAGCGTATCCTTTTCTATACGGGTAAAACCCACAAGATTGGCGACACGCACGAGGGTACGGCGGTTATGGACTGGATGGCGCAAGAACAGGAGCGCGGTATCACGATTACGTCTGCTGCAACCACCTGCGTATGGAAAGGTCACCGTTTCAACATCCTCGATACGCCGGGTCACGTTGACTTCACGGTAGAAGTTGAACGTT
>JAFTKT010000019.1 GCA_017453145.1 Clostridia bacterium | reverse complement strand
GCGCTTTGGAAGATAACAAAAAAGCCCTTGCTCCCCTCAAACGGCGCGGTAGGCACGAACGTGCACGCCTCCTTGATTTCGTCAGGCGGCGTATTTTTATCCTCTGCCGCAAGCGCGTAACAGATATATTTCGCCTTGCCGTCGTCATAGAGTACGCCGACAAGATATTCAGGCGCGTGTTCTTCGCCTTTCACGCGCACCCATTCACTGCACGAAAACGCGCCGTTCAGCGTATTGTCGCGCGGATATTTTTTCATAAGCTCGTCGATTTCGCCTTTGACGGCGCGGTAATATCCCTCTCCGTCCGTTTCAAACGGGTGGCGTAAATCGTCAGCATAGACATTCTCCTGTGGGTCAAGCCCTGCTTTCTCTCCTTGCTTTTCAGCTTGGCTTTGAGCAGATGCATTTTCGCTAGTTTCTGAAAACAGCTCTCGTTCATTTTCTTTCTCCTCCCGATAATAATTTTCACTCGCCACCGTTTCGTCGTCATAGCCTGTCGGCGGCGCGCTATTCTCCCTGCTTTCGGCGTTGTTCTCGTACACGGTAGCCTCGTTTTCTTCGTTTTCGTCTGTTTCCTCTTCCGTTTCTTCCTCCGTTTCCGCGAGCGCCGTTTGCTCGTCGTCGTTATGCGGGAACACGGGCGGTAGGGCGGCGTTTAAGATGGCTCGCCAATCATACGAACCGTTGCCGTTGATTCCGTAGGCTACGGGCACAATTTCGTTTTTCACGTAGCAAATTACGCCGCAAAAGCCCTGTGAAATATCCAAATCGGAGAGGATATTAAACAGGCTTTTTCCGCGCAAAGACAGCATTTCCGTCTTACCTTTTCCGTCGGAAATCAGACAGTAATACTCCCCCGATACAAGGGGCGCAAAATTGATGACGGATACCTCGATAGCGAGGTTTTTGCCGTATTGTTCAATTTTAATCAAGCCCGAAAGCGTTTTCCCGTCGCCTGAAAAGCCTTGCCGCGCTTGGCGTAGAATACACATTTTCTTTACATAATTCATATTCGCACCTGCATAAATTTATCTTGTAACTCTATTATATACGCGCCCGCAAGCAGAAAATTGACGGTTTTGAAGTTTTTTTCGCAAAAAAGACGGAAAAACCGCCCAAAGCGTTGACCTCAATGAAAAATTCGGCTATAATAATAACGGAAAGGAGAACGTCATGCCAAAAGAAAGTTTAGAAATCGCACTTATCAAATACAATAAAAAGAGCTGGTGCAAAAGCGCGTTGCTCGGGTTTTTTATCGGGCTTGCGGTAATCGTACCGGGCATTAGCGGCTCGACCGTCGCCATTATTTTCAAGCTCTACGACCAGTTCTTATACGCGCTCGGCAATCTCTTCAAACAGTTCAAACGCTGTTTTTTCTTCCTGCTCCCGATAGGGCTCGGGATTGTCGTGGGGGTTTTGCTCGGCTTTATTGCGGTGAAACGCCTGCTTGAAATTCTGCCCTTTGCTATCGTCTGCCTGTTCGCAGGTCTAATGCTCGGCGCATTTCCGGCGGTAACCGACGAAATCAAAGGTGCAAAACGCACGAAAACCCGCCTCGCGCTGTTCGCGCTCGGCTTGGCAATCCCCGTCGCGCTCGGCTGTGTTTCCGCGTTGCTTTCGGGCGGCGCAAGCGAAACGGTCGACGTCTTTTCTAAAATTGCTTGGTGGCATTTCCCGCTCGCCTTGCTTATCGGCGCGGTGATGGGTATCACGCAAATCGTGCCCGGACTTTCCGCCAGCGCGTTTTTAATGGCAGTCGGTTGGTTCAATTCCCTCGTGGAAAGCGTGAGTATGACCTATTGGAAATCAAATCCGATGGTATTTTTCGTCTATGCAGGGCTCGGTATCGGCTTTGTCGGCGGCATACTCCTTTTCTCCAAACTCTTGACGGATATATTCGCACGCGCTCGCCACACCGCGTATTCCATGATAGTCGGATTGTCGCTCGGCTCGATTTTATCCATGTTCTGCAACGGCGACGTGGTATCGGTATACGCTAATTGGGCGGCGGGCGGTGCGTTCGCGCTCGACTTAATTTTAGGGCTCGCGTTGTTCGCGGTAGGCGTGTTCGCCGCATACCTGCTCGTGCGCTATCAACGAAAAAAAGACGCCGAAAGCAATTCCACAAATGAATCTTTGGCGTAAATGGATAGAAAAACTTAAAGCACGCGAGCGTGCGCGCGGCTACGCTTGCGACAGGTGCGGCGCGGAGCTGTTCGATTACCCCGAGCACAGGCTCTGCCAAGCTTGCGAGGACTTCCTCGAAGAAACGGGCAATCCCTTTTGCGACAAATGCGGCAGAAAAACGTGCACGAGCGGCGTATGTCTTGGTTGTAAAAGCTATCTGCCGCGCTTTACAAAAGGCTTTTCAACGCTCGTCTATCGCGGCGAGGCTTCGGCGCTAGTGAACAGAATGAAAAACGGCAATCCCCGTCTTGCGCTGTATTTCGGCGAACGCGCGGCGGATTACTTTGCACAAACAATGCCCGCGCAACAACTGCTCGTTTTGCCCGTACCCACGACGGCGGCTCGTAAAAAGCACAGGGGTTATAACCAAGCGGAGATACTTGCCGAGAGTGTGTGCGAACGGCTCAAACAGCGCGGTTTCGACGCGGCGCTTGCTCGTGAAGTCCTCGTGCAAACGCGCGAGCTTTCCAAACAAAAGGAACTCGGCTTTACCGCTCGCGCCCAAAACGTACGCGGTGCGTTCCATTTGCAAAAACGCAAAATCCTGCACGGCGCAAACGTTCTGCTCGTCGACGATATTCTCACGACGGGCGCAACGGGCAGTGAAATCGCGCGTTTGCTGAAAGGCGCAGGCGCGAACGCCGTCTATTTCCTCACCGTCGCCGCCACGCCCGAAGAAAATGCCTGACAAAGCGCAGCGCTAAATAAATCGCCGAGCCTCCACGTAGTATCCCCACCGCGTGGAGCTTATTTTTTCAATACGCGCATAGTCGGAGGCGGTGTGGAGGATATAGTTATCCCCCAAATACAGCGCGACGTGTCCTATGCGCTCAATCCCCGACAAATGCTTACGGCTTGCGTTCGTAAAGAAGATACAGTCGCCGCGTTTGAGCTCGCTTTTCGGCACGTGCTTGCCTTGCTTTACCTGCGTGCGCGTGTTCACTTGCAACAGCTCGCCCGCGCCCTTGTAAAATACGTATTGAATGAGCGACAAGCAATCGAATTTCTGTGCCGAAAACCCGCCGAGTAGTTTCCCTTTTCCGTCGTGCAGGCGCACTGCGCCGTAGACGTAGGGCACGCCGATAAGCTTATAGCCCTCCTTGATGACCCGTTCGATTTCCGTATTGTCGCTTTGCGCAATGGACAAAACGGCGGCATAGCTTGCGTAGATATACGCGGTTTTGCCGCGATAATACGTCTGATACCAACTTCCCGATTTTCCGACGACGGCGTAATTTTCGCCCTTTTCCGCCTGTCCGAGCGTGGCAAAGCCCGTGCCCGCGCCCGAGCGGATATTCACGCTGTCGCCCGTGCACCGTATGTATTGCGCGTAGGAAATCTTCGGCGGCTCGGGCTCAGGTTCGGGTTCAGGTTCGGGCGTAGGCGTAGGGCTCGGCTCGATAATTTCAGGCGTTTCACTTGTATTGCCGTTTTCGCCGCTGTTATCGCCGCCGTTTTCGGGCAGGGTACTTTCCGTGCCCAAAGGCGGGGTAAAAAGCTCGTTGTTGTTTGCTTGTTCCGAGCCTGATAACAGGGCGACGGAAGGGGTGAGAAAAGACAGCGCCAAAAGTAGCGCGAGGGTATTTTTAAGAAATTTCATAACCAAGCTATTATACAACGGCTTTTGCAAAAAATCAAGACATAAATTTTGTAAACTTTTCCAAAAAAAACCAAAAGCTCGACAAATTTTCCAAAAGACGGTAAAAGCGGAAAAAATTTTCACTCTTTTGTCGCCCGCATGCTTGCGTGTCGCCGCCAAACTGTGCTATAATATTGTAAAACAAACAAAAGGCTGAAAAAGGTTATGCAGAAATTTATCACGGACGTACACAATCATTCCACGTTTTCTTTCGACGGCGTATCCCCGCTCGAAGAAATGCTGAAAACGGCGCAACAAAAAGGCGTCGCGTTCTACGGCGTGTCCGAGCATTTCGATTTCGACGAGGGCAAAGCGGACGGCGGCACGAACGCGGAGGAGTATTTCCACGCCGCGCGGCATTTGCAGGAGGATTACGCGGGGGTAATGAACGTGCTCGTGGGCGCGGAAATAGGCTTTTCGCCTGAATCGCAGTTTATCGAGCGCAACCGCGCGCTCATTGAAAAGTATAACCCCGATTTCGTCGTCAACAGCGTGCACGCGCGCGGCGGCGAGGATTATTTTCTGCAAAGCCCTTTTTACCAAACGACCTGCGAGGGCGTGCAAATTATGCGCCCGAAAAAAGAGGCGTATAAAGAATATCTTTCGCTCGTGCGCAAGAGCTTGGACGCGCCTTATCCGTTCGATATAGTGGGGCACGTGGGCTATCCTGCGCGCTATGCCCCGTATGCGGACAAAACGATTAGTATTGCCGGGTTCCGCGAGGAAATCGACGAAATTTTGACCGCAATTATCAAGAAAAATAAAATTTTAGAAGTCAACGTCTCCAACCGTTCCTCCAAAACCCTTGCTCCGTGCGCGAGTGAGGAGATGCTCCGTCGGTATTTCGAGCTCGGCGGCAGGCTAGTGTCCTACGCCTCCGACGCCCATACGACGGAAACGGTATGTCGGCGGCGAGAAGAAGCGGTCGAACTACTCAAAGCAATCGGCTTTACGCACATAACCGTGCCCTGTCGCGGGGAATACGTCAAGGTGGAGTTATAATATGTCCGAGCTTGATATTTTGAAATTGTTACAAACCTACGGCGAGGAAACGGAGCTCGCCGACTTCACGCCCGACGAGCTACAAGAGCTTTTGGAGCGAATGAACGCAAACGGCGAGCCCTTGCCCTTGACGAAAGAGGCGTTCAAAGAAAAGTATTTCGCCTACTACGACGACGTAAAGGATAAGTCTTTGAAAAAGCAAGACTGGTGAAAAACGGAGAATCCGCGTCGCAGGGCAGCGTTGCGCTGTGGCAACCTTCGGTCATTTACGTTTAAGTAAACTCCCGTCAAAAAATTCGTGTCTTAACGCAACGCATTCTATCGCCAACTCATGGGGTTTTCTATGCAAAAACACTATAAACTTCTCATCTTCGACGCCGACCACACCCTGCTCGACTATTTAGCGGACGAGCGGGCGGCGTTTGTCGCGCTGTATGACGAGCTTTCGTATCCGCAAACGGACGAACTCCTTGCGTTCAGCCGCTACGCCTCCGAAAGCACTTGGACGGAGGCGGGCATGTACGACGTACACGATAAAAACGTACAGCAAAATTATCACAGGGTGTATCGCGAACACGTAACGGGCATATTCGAAAAAATTTTTGCAAAGTTCGGCGCGCCCGAAACCAAACTTTCCGCCCAAACGGCAGGCGAAAAATTCTTGCAGTATTTAGAAAGAAAAGGCGCGCTGTTTTCCGGCGCGAGAGAAACGCTCGTCGCGCTTTCCAAGCGTTATAAAATCTGTATCGCCACCAACGGCATTTCCCCCATACAACGCGGCAGACTCTCCGAGCTCAAACCGTTCGTCGCGGAACTCTACATTTCCGAAGAAGTGGGCGCAATCAAGCCGTTGCCCGCGTATTTCCAAAAAATTTGCAGAGAACAGGGCGTTTTGCCTAGTGAATGTTTAATGATAGGCGATTCGCTGTCCTCCGACGTCGCGGGTGCAAAAGCGGTGGGAATGGACAGCTGTTGGTATAACCCACGTAGCGAGAAAAATTCAACGCCGTTCACGCCCAACTTCGAAATCAAAACGCTCCAAGAACTGCAAACTCTTCTCTAAAAGCCGAAAAAACGGGCAAATTTAACGCAAACTCTTTGCCACCGTATGCCTTATCGGGCAAAAAATATCACGCTAAAAATCGGGCAATAAACGCTCGATTTTTTCTTGACAAAAGAATTTGTATGTGATAAAATGATATTCGTGGGAAATTCGGGTATTCCTTGAAGAATTTGGAAAAAAGAGAAGAAAACGGCAAAGGGATATTTGAATGAGAAACGCGAAATTTTAACAAAAAGATAAAACTGTCAAAAGATTGCAAATACTGAAAAATACAGAAGAAAAAAAGGAGAAAAAGAAAACAATGTTAGCAAGTATTTTGATTTTGCTTGCGGGCGTAGGCGTGTTTATCGCAGGCATGAATATGCTCGGCGACGGCTTGGAAAAAAGCGCAGGCAAAGGCATGAAAGGACTGCTCGGTCGCATCAGCAACAACCGCTTGGCGGGCGTGGGAATCGGCGCGGGCGTAACCGCGATTATTCAAAGCTCGTCGGCAACGAGCGTTATGGTAATCGGTTTCGTCAACGCGGGGATTATGACCCTCACGCAAGCGACGTCGATTGTCATGGGTGCAAGCATCGGTACGACGATTACAGGCGTAATCGTGTCGCTCAAATCGCTTGGAATTTCCGACTGGCTTTCGCTACTCGCGTTTGTCGGCGTGATGATGTCCTTTTTGAAGAATGACAAAATCAAACAAATCGGCGGAATTTTATGCGGCTTCGGTTTAATTTTCGTAGGGCTTGATTTAATGGGCTCGGCGTTTGATAACAACGTCGAAATCGTGAATTTCTTCTCGAATTTATTTATGACGATTAGTTTCCCGCTGTTGCTTCTTTTATGCGGCACGGTTTTCACGGCGATTATCCAAAGCTCGTCGGCGGCAACGGGTATCTTTATTACAATGGTCGGCGCGGGCGCACTCACGCTCGATAACGCACTGTTCCTCGTGCTCGGCGCAAATATCGGTACGACGGTAACGGGCGCGCTTGCGGCAATCGGCGCATCGACGAACGCGAAACGCACGGCGTTTATCAACTTCTTCTTTAAGGCGGTTGGTTCGACTATTTTCACTGTGATTGTTTGGGTATTCCAAGACTGGACGGTGAGTATGCTCCAAATGTCCTTGCCCAACAATCCGCAAATGCAACTTGCTTGGTTCCACGTTATTTTCAACACGGCAAACACCTTGATTTCGTTGCCGTTCATCAAGCAATACGTGAAATGCTCCGAATGGCTGTTCCGCGACAAGCCGACAAACGGAGAACAACGTCAGTTCAAGTTCGTGGACGAACGCTTGCTCAAAACGCCGTCGATTGCGCTTATGCAGGTAAAAAAGGAAATCGAATATATGGCGTCGGTGGCGCGGGAAAATATCGAAAACTCGTTCGAGGCAATATTCACGGGCTCGGATAAAAACAATAAGGTTATTTACGATAACGAAGGTATCGTTGACTTTACCAACCACGCCTTGTCTAAATATTTAATTCAGCTTTCCCCGCTTGTGGCGGCGAGCGACGAAAAGGTTATCGGTTCGTATTTCCACGTTCTCAACGACGTTGAAAGAATAGGCGACCACGCGGTGAATTTCCACGAAATCGGCGTGCAAATGGCGGAAGAGGGATTGAAATTCTCCGATAGCGCACTTGCAGAACTTAAAAATATGAAAGACAAAATCACGCGTATGTTCGAGATAGCAAGCGAGGCGTTCGACGATACGAACAGCACGCGATTAAACGAGCTCACCGCGTTGGAAAACGAGGTCGACGCCATGAAACGCTCCCTTTCGGCAAACCACTTCTCGCGGCTTGCAGAGGGTAGTTGCAAGGTAGAGCTTTCGGCGTATTTCTTCTCGATGGTTGCGGGACTTGAAAGAGTAGCCGACCACCTCATTAACGTAGGG
>JAFTKT010000018.1 GCA_017453145.1 Clostridia bacterium | reverse complement strand
TTTTTCCAAATACCACAAATCGATAAAGGCACGCACACCGCAACCGCCGTTGCGCAAGTGTTTGGCGGTATGCGCGATATGATAGAAATAAAAATCCTCGTTCGTCGCGCGATAGGTAAACCCGCCCTCGCAAACGGGGCTTGCGTTCTCCCAAAGCCCCAACAGCGGTTTCGCAAATTTCGGGTATTCCTCGTCCTCAATCAAATCGTAGTGCAATTCCAAATGCACCCCACTCGGCGCAAATAGTTGCATATCGTGCGAACCTTTCCCCTCGTTCCGATACCCCAGCTTTTGCACGAGTACGTCCGTCGCCTCGTCCAGCCTTGCCTCGTCTACGTACATATCAATGTCGCAGCTTGTGCGCATCCAAGCCTGCGGATACAACGCGCGAATGACCGAACCTTTTAAGGGCAGATGCGGAATTTTCGCCTCCGAAAGCGCGCTACACGCACTTTCGAGCTCGTAACGGATTTGCTCGTAGCGGAATACCGCCGTTTGCAAAACGCGCGAAAACGCCTGCCCCGCAGGCGACTGCTTGTCGAGCAGTTTATTCTTGAATAACGCGTCGGCGATTAAATGCGCCAAATCGTGGGCTTTGGAAAGCTTGTAAAGCTCCTTGACGACCTCCACGTCGCCAAGCGAGCCTTTCACCGGTTCGGCAATCTCCTCGCCCCGCGTTTCGTGGCGCAATAACGCAAACAACGCGCTTTTGACCAGCTCCGCGATTTCCCGTTGCCGTAGCGTTTCCTGTTCTTGCGTTTTCTTCATACCTTTTCCCCTTTTCCCGTGTACGTTCGTTATCTTGTCGCAATCACTTCCACTTCGACCTTGACGCCTTTGGGCAAATCTTTTACAGCGACACAGCTTCTCGCGGGCTTTGACGTGAAATATTTTGCATAAACGCCGTTAAACGCCGCAAAATCGGCTATATCCGCTAAAAAACAAGTGGTCTTGACCGCTTTTTCAAAGGAACTCCCCGCCGCCGCGAGCACTTCGCCGAGATTTTTCATGACCTGCTCGGCTTGTTCTTCAATCGTGTTCGCCTCGACGTTGCCCGTCGCAGGGTTGATAGGGATTTGTCCCGACGTGAACACGAACCCGCCCACGCATACGCCTTGTGAATACGGACCGATTGCCGCCGGTGCTTTTTCCGTTGCTACTTTTTCAATTTCCATAACCGTTCTCCTTGCTCGTTATACCAGCTTAAAGCCTGCTTGCGTAAGCGCGGCTTTGATTTCTTCGACCTGCGCGAAATCGCGCGTTTCCAAACTCAACCGCAAGAAACAGCCGTTGACGTCCGAGCCCGCGCTCGCACGCTCGTGGTGCACTTCCGTTACGTTCCCGCCGTGCTCGGCAATAATCGACGAAACGCTTTGCAGTTGTCCGGGCTTGTCGACGAGTTCGAGCGTCAAATGACAGCTCCTGCCCGTCATCAAAAGACCTCTGTCAATCACGCGCGAGAGAATGTTCACGTCGATATTCCCGCCCGAGAGTACGCATACCGTCTTTTTGCCTTTGAGGTTAAGCTTACCGAACATAGCCGCCGCAACCGCCACCGCGCCCGCGCCCTCCGTTACCAGCTTTTGCTTTTCCATTAGCGCAAGGATTGCCGCCGCAATCTCGTCGTCGGACACCGTTACGATTTCGTCGACGTAGTGTTTGCAAATTTCATACGTCAGCTCGCCGGGCTTTTTCACGGCGATACCGTCCGCGAACGTCGAAACGCTTGCAAGCGCGTCCATTTCGCCCTTTTCAAGCGCGGCTTTCATCGACGCCGCACCTGCCGCCTCCACGCCGTAGACCTTAATTTTCGGATTGACCGTTTTGAGAGTATAGGCAATGCCCGAAATCAGCCCGCCGCCGCCGATAGGCACGATAACCGCGTCTAAATCGGGGAGTTGTTCGGCAAGCTCCAAGCCGATTGTGCCCTGCCCTGCGATTACGTCCTCGTCGTTAAACGGGTGCAAAAACGTATACCCCTCTTTATCGCGCAAAGACAGCGCATGGTTATACGCGTCGTCGTAGACGCCCTTGACAAGGCACACTTCCGCGCCGTAGCTTTTCGTCGCCTCGACTTTGGAAATGGGCGCGCCGTCAGGCAGGCAGATAACCGCCTTAATCCCGTTTTCGCGCGCGGCAAGCGCAACGCCCTGCGCGTGGTTACCCGCCGAGCAGGCAACGACGCCTTTCGCCTTTTCCTCTGCCGATAAACGGCTCATTTTATAATACGCGCCGCGCACCTTAAAAGAACCGGTAACCTGTAAATTTTCCGTCTTTAAGTACAGTTCGACGCCTTTGCAAAGCTGGGGCGCGTAGATGACGTCCGTTTTTCTCGCTACTTTTTGTAAGGCGTTTCGCGCCCTGTATACGTTGTCAATCGTTAGCATAATTCCTTTCCTGTTTTGTGATTTTTATTTTTCCGTTATTTTTTCGTAAACCGTTTTATAGCAAACTTTCCACGAATTGTTCCGCGCACCGCGCCGAACGACTACCCTTTTTCAGAGCGAACGCCTCCGCTTTTTCGTTGAGTTCGCTCTCGTTTATTTTCAAACCGCGACGCGCCGCGAGCCGTTGCACGATTTCCAAATACAGCTGTTTGTCGGGTTTGGCAAACAGCACCGTAAGCCCAAACCGCTCGGATAAAGACAGCGTTTCTTGCAAGGTATCGTTCCTGTGCACGTCATCCCCCTCTCTGTCCGAAAAGCTTTCCTTGATGATATGCCGACGGTTGCTCGTCGCATAGATGACGGCATTGTCCGCTTTCGCGCTCGCCGAGCCTTCGAGCGCGGCTTTGAGCATACTGAAATGGTCGTCGCTACGGTTGAAAGACAAATCGTCGATAAAGATAATAAACTTCAAGGGATTGCCCACGATTTTGCCCATAACGAGCGGCAACAGCGCAAGCTGGTCTTTTCGAAGTTCAATCAGCCGCACGCCCTCGTCGAAAAAGGCGTTTGCCACCGCTTTGACGGTCGAAGATTTGCCCGAGCCTGCGTCGCCGTATAACAATACGTTAGCGGCAGGTCTGCCCGCCACGAACGCGCGCGTGTTTTCTAAAACTTTTTCGCGTTCCTGCTCGTAACCGATAAATTTATTTAGCTCCGTTTTATCCGCGCTCAAAATCGGCTCAATCGTCTTTTCGTCGGAAAGTCTGAACATACCGTGCGCAGAAAAAATCCCGTAGCCCACCTTGCCGATATTTTCAAGCCTTGCATAAAACGACGGGGGCAGGGTTGCGTTCACCATTTCAAACGCGGGGATTTCCCGCTCGTTTTTTTGCATATCCAACGCGAAATCAGCAGGCGAAAGCCGTGCTAAATCCGCAAACGTTTCCAGCTCCCGTTCCGCCGCCGCATAAATACACGGCGCGCAAGTTTGTTTCCTTGCCACGCTCTTGACGAGCGGATTTTCGTCCTCGAATACCGCGCGTTCGACAAGCGGCGCAAACGCGCCGCCGCCCGCGTAAATTTCCGAAACGAGCCGCGCATACGCCTTTTGTCTGTCCACGCCCATGCTTTCGCAATACTCGATAAACGCACGAACGGGCTGTTTTTCCGTCGCGCCCGTAAACACGCTGACAAGACAAAGCTTTTTATAAATACTTTCTATCTTCGGGTTTCTCATAACCGTTCTATGATTTTATCCGTCATTTCTACCGTCGTCAAAGCCGACGCGCCGCCGCGCGCAAGGTCTGCCGTGCGATAGCCCTCGTTCAATACCTTATCCACCGCCGCAACGATTGCGTTTGCCGCCGTACTTTCGTTGAATGCGTAGAGTAGCATCATAGCCGCAGACAACACTGTCGCAATGGGGTTGGCTTTGTTCTGTCCCGCAATATCGGGCGCAGAGCCGTGAATGGGCTCGTACAAACCCCGACTGCCGCCCGAAAGAGAGGCGGAGGGCAACATACCGATAGAACCTGTGATTTGCGACGCCTCGTCGGAAAGAATATCCCCGAACATATTGCTCGTTACAATCACGTCGAACTGCGAGGGGTTGCGAACGAGTTGCATTGCCGCGTTGTCGACGAGCATATCCGAAAGCTCGACGTCGGGATACTCCGCCGCCAGCTCGTGTACGGTTTTGCGCCAGAGCCGCGAGGTTTCCAAAACGTTGGCTTTGTCAATGCTCACCAGCTTTTTCCTGCGTTTTCTCGCCGTTTCGAAAGCCACGCGCGCAATACGCTCGATTTCCATTCGGCTATACGCTTCCGTATCAAACGCCTCTTGCCCGTATTTGCCCTCGCGATACCCTCTTTCGCCGAAATAGATACCGCCCGTGAGTTCGCGTACAATCATAATATCGAACCCGTTCTCGACAATATCCGCGCGGAGCGGACATTCGTCTTTGAGCGCGGGATAGAGTTTGGCAGGGCGTAAATTCGTGAACAAGCCCATTGCCTCGCGTATTCCCAAAAGCGCCTTTTCAGGACGGAGATTTCCCGCAAGGTTATCCCATTTCGGACCGCCTACCGCGCCGAGTAACACGCTGTCCGCCGCCAAACAACCCTCAACCGTTGTTTTAGGAAGAGGCTCACCGCAAGCGTCGATTGCCGCGCCGCCGATAAGATAGGGCGTGAACGTGAACGCAAGGGAATATTTTTCCCCCACCGCTTTGAGTACGCGCACCGCGCTGTCTACGATTTCAGGACCGATACCGTCCCCACGCAATAATGCAATATTGTATTGTTTCATAATCTTTTCACCTTACTATTCTTATCGTTAAAAGGCAGAAATGCGTTTATTTGATGACGCCTGCCTTAATGCTTTCCACCAAACCGCCGTTCGAAATAATATTTTGAATGAATGCGGGGAACGGCTGCGTTTTATAGCTTTTGCCCGTCGTTTTGTTATAGATTACGCCGTTATCCAAATCCGCCTCGACCAAATCGCCGTCGGAGATGTTTTCCGCCGCTTCTTCGCATTCGACAATCGCCAAGCCGATATTGATTGCGTTGCGGTAGAAAATACGCGCAAAGCTCTTGGCAATCACGAGCGAAATGCCGCTTTCCTTAATCGCAATCGGCGCGTGCTCACGCGACGAGCCGCAACCGAAGTTAAAGCCCGCGACCATAATATCCCCTGCCCGTACTTTATGGACGAACTCTTTGTCAATGTCCTCCATGCAATGGGAGGCAAGCTCTTTTTTGTCTATCGTGTTGAGGTACCGCGCCGGAATAATGACGTCGGTATCCACGTTGTCGCCGTATTGAATGACTTTACCTTGAAATTTCATACTCTATCTCCTAATGTTTCCGAAAACGCAGAGAAGGGTTGTAGATTTTCCCCAAGCTCGGAAGTTTCTTCGCCACGACTTTACAAATAGTAAACGAGCAAGAAGAATACCGACGAGGGAAAAAGATACGCCCTTATATGCGTTTTACTTTACCTCCATAGGCGAGGCAATACGCCCCATAACTGCGCTTGCCGCCGCCACCGCAGGCGAGGCAAGATATACTTCCGAATCCACGTGTCCCATGCGACCTACGAAATTACGGTTCGTCGTTGCCACCGCTCTCTCGCCTGCCGCGAGCACGCCCATATACCCCCCCAAACAAGGGCCGCAGGTAGGCGTCGACAAGATACAGCCCGCATCAATGAAGATTTTCGCGAGCCCGTTTTCAATCACTTGTAAATATATATTCTGCGTTGCGGGAATGACAATCGCGCGCACGCGCTTTGCTACCTTTCTGCCTTTGAGGATTTCCGCCGCCTCCGCAAGGTCTTTATACTGTCCGTTCGTGCACGAACCGATTACGACTTGGTCAATGGCAATTTCTCCGATTTCGTCAAACGTCTTGGTGTTTTCGGGTAAGTGCGGGAACGCCACCGTCGGCGTTATCGTGGACAAATCGATTTCGTAAACCGCCTCGTAGTTTGCGTCCTCGTCCGCTTTATACACGGTAAATTCGCGGTTTACACGACCGTTTACGTAGTCCAGCGTTTGCTCGTCCACTTCGAAAATCCCGTTCTTTGCGCCCGCCTCTATCGCCATATTCGAAATGGTCAGTCTGTCGTAAATCGTCAACGACTTGACCCCCTCGCCGACAAATTCCATTGACTTGTACAATGCGCCGTCCACGCCGATTTTACCGATAATATGTAAAATGACGTCCTTGCCCGACACGTATTTTTGGAGCTTGCCTTTTAGCACGAATTTGATGGCGGAGGGAACTTTGAACCAAGCCTTGCCCGTCGCCATACCGCACGCCATATCCGTCGAGCCGACGCCCGTCGAGAACGCGCCGAGCGCGCCGTAGGTGCAGGTATGCGAGTCCGCGCCGATGACGACGTCGCCGGGTGCAACCAAGCCCTTTTCGGGGAGCAAGGCGTGTTCAATGCCCATTTGCCCCACGTCGTAGAAATGCGTAACCTCGTGTTTGTCGCAAAAATCGCGGCAAATTTTACATTGCGTGGCGGCTTTGATGTCTTTATTCGGTGCGAAATGGTCCATTACCATCGTAACCTTGTCTTTGTCATACACGCCGTCAAAGCCCATTTTTTCGAACTCACGGATAGCGACGGGCGAGGTAATATCGTTGCCGAGCACTCTGTCGAGCTTTACGAGCACAAGCTGACCTGCCTCCACGCTATCAAGTCCCGCGTGCGCCGCGAGTATTTTTTGCGTCATTGTCATTCCCATAATGTTTCTCCTTTGAGAGTGAATTGAACTTCGTTCGTGAATTGGCATACGCCGTGAATTGATTGCTATGCAATCGTGAATGGAAACGCTCCCGCGTTTCGTTATTGAATAATTCCACAACGCACGCCTAAGGCGTGCAATTCATGCGAGCGTAAGTGCGCAATTCACTCTTCACGCAAGCTTTGCTTGCAATTCACTTATTTATAATCGCGCCTTTGTCGGCAGAACTTACTTGCGCCGCATACCGTTTCAGGTATCCGCTCACTTGCTTTTTCTTCAAGGGCATTTCCGCCTTGCGTTTTGCAAGCTCCGCCTCCGAGACTTTGAGCTCGATTTTGTAGTTTGGAATATCGATTGCAATCAAATCGCCCTCTT
>JAFTKT010000017.1 GCA_017453145.1 Clostridia bacterium | reverse complement strand
CAAAATTATTCCCTAAACGCCCGTTTTTTGCCCTAAAAATAGTAAAAAACCACAAAAAATGTGGTTTTTTTGGTAGTCCCTGCGGGAATCGAACCCACAACTAGCCCTTAGGAGGGGCTTGTTATATCCATTTAACTATGGAAGCAAAATGTATAAAATTTATTTTATTTTTATTCCTAAAATTATTCCTAAAACTTTTTAAGTCTTAAAAAGCGGCTATTTTTACCCGTTTTTACCATAAAAAGCATTGATTTTAGGTGTATTAGACGGATAGACCAAGCGTTTAGGAGGTTTGAGTTATATCCGTTTAACTACGAGAACGTGTTGTGGCTTTTGATTAACAATTTTTTGTGATTAAAATTTTATAAAACCTTAACCTTTGTAAACAACATTTTAGCATTTATTTTATGGAAAGTCAAGCGGAAATACTAGCGATTGAGTTATATTTCAAATTCACCCATTTTCAATCAATTTAACGCATGGCTAACGCATCGCATTTTTCTGATAAAATGTCGATACCATTATGGCATAATATGAAAATTTTCGATAATTTTTTCCTCACGCGGGATTTCCATTGACATTTCAATTCTTTGGGTGTATAATGTCATATGATAATGAAAAAATAATCCGCATAGGGATATTTTCGCATTATACAATCACTCACAGCCAAACAAGGAGGCAAAATCATGAAAAAAAGTCTAATTTTTCTGCTGACGCTGGCAATGGGCGCGAGTTTTTCGCTCGGCTTGGCGGCGTGCGGCGGCGAGGAAAGCTCGTCCACAACGGGCAACTCGTCCACAACGGGCGGCTCGTCCTCGCAAACGACGTCCTCGCCCGACAATTCGTCGAGCTCGGGCAAAAGAACGTATACCCTGTCGTTCGAAACGAGCGGTAGCGCGGTGGAAAGCGTAACGGTAGAAGAGGGCGAAACGGTCGACCTCACAAAGTATACGTCCACGAGAGCAGACGCAGAGTTCTTCGGTTGGAAATACGGCGGAGTCGAACTGCTTTCGGAAATCACGTTAGAGCGTGATATGGAGCTAACGGCGGTATTCTCTGGCGACGTCATTAACGCAGGCAACAACGTGTATTTCGGGAAATATCCGCAAGCGCGCGTAACGGACGAAGCTTTGATAGCCAAGCTGGAAGCGGAGGCAAAAAAGCACAGCAGCCCTGCAAAAGTAACCTATGAAGGCAAGGAATACATAAGAGAGGGCGCACCGTATAAAGGCGTATTTGCCGATGGCACGGAAATGTCAGGCTATTATTATTTCGAGCTTCAACCTTTGCTTTGGTCGAAAGTGGGCGGCAACCCCGAAACGGGCACGTCAACGTGGACGACGCGACAGGTAATCGACGCGACGACCTATTACGACGGTAGCAACGAGGCGTTTTCGCGCTATTACGAAACGGATTATTGCGAATTTGCGCATATGGATTTCATTTACGAAACGGATTATTTCTCCGAAACGGAGCGGGATTTGCTGGTTGGCACGGAAACGGACGATTTCAAATATTCCGTCGTATACGTAACCGCACTTTCGTCGGGGGAGGGCAGTGTGAGCTACACCGATTACGCGGCTACGCAAGAGGTATCGAAATACAAAAACGGAAACTTCTATTCAGCAGTATACTGGTTATATAACACGGACGCGGACTACGGCGACAAATTGAAAGTATCTAGCGGTGGTAGCTGGAACGGCGGCGCGGATTGCGACGAGGTTATGGGCTTCCGCCCCATGATTAAGCTTGATTTAAGACCCTCGACGACTTTGACGTTTGAAACGAACGGCGGCGAATCGCTTGAAAGCGAATCGTACAAGGTCGGCGACGCTCTGCCCACTACGACGAAATCGGGCTATGAGCTTGCGGGCTGGTATTCGGACGAAAACTTAACGCAAAAGGTCGAAACCGTACCCGCGCAGGCTACCAAACTGTATGCAAAGTGGACGCCTGCGACGTATAACATCACCTACGAGCTCAACGCCTACGGCACGGACGAAACGCCTGCTGCGGAAAACAACGCAGACAATCCCGCGACATATACGGTAGAGGACGACGTTGCGCTCAAAGCCCCGACGGCGAAAACGGGCACGAAATATGTATATTACACGTTCGGCGGTTGGTATAAAGACGAAAACTTAACGCAAAAAGTGGAAAACGTGAGCGAGCTGGGCGGCGAGCCGCAAACGCTGTACGCGAAATGGACAATGACCGATTATACGATTACGTATGTACTTAACGGCGGCACGAACGACGCGAGCAACCCTGCGACAATCAACTATGCGTCGGATAGAATTACGCTCAAAGCCCCGACGAAAGCCAGCTACGACTTTGAGGGCTGGTATTTAGACGCGGAATTCACCAAGAAAATCAGTTGGCTTGAACCCGGTCAACACCCGTTCTATGTGCAGAATTTCGTCGGCGAAGTAACGCTGTACGCGTTGTTTGAAGAAATTTATGAACGCACGGAGGGTGACGTAACCTACCGCATCAAAGACGACGTGGTAACGGTTGTCGCGCTTGCCGACCCGACGAAAACGAGCGCGGTAATTCCCGCGACGGTTGAGGGCAAGGCAATCAATGCAATCGCGGAAAGCACGTTCGCAAACGCGTCTGCGGTAACGGACGTAACGTTCGAGTGCGCGGCAACGGTGATTAACAGCTTGACGAGCGCACACTTTGCGGGCTTGACGAAATTAGAAAACGTCGGCGCAACCACGAGCACGATTATCCAGATAGTAGAACAATTACCCAACAAAACGCTGAAATCTTGGACGGTAACGGACGCGACGTTTGACGGCCGTAGCTTGACGGGCTACACGATTGAAAAAATCGTACTCGGCGACAAGGTCGAAAAAATCTCTAACGGCGCATTCAATCAACTCGTTGGCGTAAAGGAAATCTATATCGACAAAGACGTCGTAATGAGCGCGAGCAACGCATATTTGACGAACTCTAATGCGTCGAGCGAGCTTGCGTTCGAAACGCTCACCGTTCCCACGACGTCCTTCCTTTCGAAATTCTATCAATCGAGCCATTATGCAAGCGTGAAGAATTTCACCATTCTCGGCGGCGCGTTTAGCGGCGCACCGACGAACGTAGAAAAGATTACGCTCGGCGCAGACGTTACGGCAGGGACGTATTCTTTCCTTGCAACCCGTTCGAAATTAACGGAAATTGAAATCGACAGCGCGAACGAGGTATTCTCGCTTGTGGGTGGCGCGCTTGTAGAAAACGGCAACAAACTCGCATACCTTTTCAGCGGTACCATACCCAGCGCCGTTACGGAAATTGCGGCTTCTGCGGCGGCGGCGCAAACGGTTACCGAGCTCGTTGTGCCCGAAGGCGTAACGAAAATCGGCGCGAATGCGTTCAGCGATAGCACGACGCTTGCCAAAGTTAGCCTTCCCGCGAGCTTGACGAGCTTGGACAAAACAGCGTTCGGTAGCTCCGTGAAAACGCTTGACGTGGCTTGCAGCTTGTATTTCTACGGCAGTGCATTAAGGAAAGGTGTGCAAACGCTGACGGTAACGGCGAAATTGGTAGATTCGTTCTCGGATTGGTATGAATTGAAAACGGCGAACCTCGTCGGCGTAGAAACGATTGAAGAGGGCGCGTTCAGCGGCTGTACGTCGCTTGAAACCGTAAATATGCCCGCGTTAAAGACGGGTGCGGAACAAGTTTTCACGCGTTGTCAGAATTTGAAAACGGTTACGCTCGGCGAAAGCCTGACCGTAATCCCCGATTATATGTTCAGCTATGAGTGGGGAACGAGCTACCCGAACTACCTTTTGAAATCCCTTGAAAGCATCAATTTAGACTACGTGAAAACGATTGGCAACTATGCGTTCAACGGCTGTGAAAAATTAAACGTAACGCTTGGAAACGCGGTAGAGAAAATCGGTTACTCCGCATTCTCTGGTTGCGCAACTACGGGCGATTTGAATTTGCCTGTAAGCCTGACAAAAATCGGTTCGGGTGCGTTCAGTGGCAACACGGGTATCACGGCGGTAAAATACGCAGGCACGCTTGCACAATGGGAGGCAATCACGAACGACGGCTTTATCGCCCAAGCAGTGGACTACTATTGTGGCGGGGAAAAGATTACCGATTATTCTCCGTCGGGCGACGTCGTAAAGAATATTTTTGCGTACAGCAAATCGCTTGAAAGCGTAGACTTGACGAGTGCAAAGGCAATCGGTAACAATGCGTTCAAAGGTTGCGTCAACTTGGCAGAGGTTACGGGCACGAGCTCTTTGGAAACAATCGGCGACTATGCGTTCTACGAATGTACGAAACTCCCTGCATCTGCAATCGCGGCGGCGACGAGCGTCAAGACAATCGGACGGTATGCGTTCTATAACTGTACGGCGATTGCGGGCGTTGCGCCTATGAACGAGGGCTTGACGAGCATAGGCGACTATGCGTTCTACGGTTGTGCAGGCATTACGAAAGTCGTCATTCCTTCGACGGTTACCTATCTTGGCGGGCAGTCGTTCAAGGGTACGAGTACAACCGAAGTCGTATTCAACACCAACCAAATCTCGAATAACGGCGGTTTAGGTAACGGCTGGTACGAAGGCTTGGCGGTAGAAACGATTACGATTAAAGTACAGCCGAGCGATACAAGCCAAAACTTCCGCGTGGAAAACAACGGACTGATACTTGCAAACGTGAAAACGTTGAAACTCACGGGCAATCCGAAGAACGGTGTTTTGATGATGGCAGTACAAAGCATTCCGTCGGTGGAAACGTTGATTTTGGACGAGGGCATTACGGCTATCGGTAATTGGAGCTTGACGAGATTGACGAACTTAAAGACGCTTGTCGTCAAAGCCGACGTAAGTTCGTTCCCTTGCAACAAAACGAACACGTTCACGAATATGACGTCGCTTGAAAACCTGTATGGAAACGAAGCGGTTTACACGGGTATTACGACGCAGGCGAACGGCGGTATGACGGTTACCCACCACTACCCCGTAGCGGAATGGACGGGTATGTAATCACACGCTAAAACAAACGCAAAGCGGCTTGCCGAACAGGCAAGCCGCTTTCAAATTCTTTTCAAACTTTTCGTAAAAAACTGTTTAAGAAAGAAAAAGTAAGGTTAAAAATATAATGAAAAGGAGAGGAAAGAATTATGGAAAACAAAGAAAACAAGTATGAAAATTTATCCAAATACGCGACCGACCTCGTAGAGCGGGCGCGCTCGCAAAAGCTCGACCCCGTAATCGGTCGGGACGAGGAAATTCGCAACGTAGTGCGGATACTTTCCCGCAAGACGAAAAACAATCCCGTGCTCATCGGCGAGGCGGGCGTCGGTAAAACGGCGATTGCGGAGGGGCTTGCCATTCGGATTATGCGCGGCGACGTGCCCGATTCGCTCAAAGAGAGAAAGGTATTTTCGCTCGATATGGGCGCGTTGATTGCGGGCGCAAAATTTCGCGGCGAGTTTGAAGAACGGCTCAAAGCAGTGCTTGGCGAAGTCAAGCAAAGCGACGGGCGCGTAATTCTGTTTATCGACGAATTACACACGATTGTGGGCGCAGGTAAGGCAGACGGTGCAATGGATGCGGGCAACCTGTTAAAACCCATGCTTGCGCGTGGGGAACTGCATTGTATCGGCGCAACCACGCTCGACGAATACAGAAAATACATTGAAAAAGACCCCGCGCTTGAACGCCGGTTCCAACCCGTGCTCGTAGACGAGCCGACGGTGGAGGACACGATTTCTATTTTGCGCGGCTTGAAAGAACGCTACGAGGTGTTTCACGGTGTCAAAATACAGGACAACGCATTGATAGCGGCGGCGACGCTTTCCAACCGCTACATTTCCGACCGTTTCTTGCCCGACAAAGCAATCGACCTCGTGGACGAGGCATGCGCGCTCATCAAGACGGAAATGCAGTCAATGCCGTCGGAAATGGACGAAATTTCCCGCAAGATTATGCAGCTTGAAATCGAGCAAAACGCTTTGAAGAAAGAAACGGACGCCCTTTCGAAATCGCATTTAGAAGAAATTGAAAAAGAACTTTCTTCGCTCCGCACGCAATATCAGAACATGAAATCGCAATGGGAAGAGGAAAAACAGGCAATCGGCAAAGTCCAAAAACTCCGCGAGGAGTTAGAACAAGCGAACGCAAAACTTGAAAAAGCGCAGCGCGACTACGATTTGGAAACGGCGTCGAAATTGCAATACGGCAAAATTCCCGAGCTGAAAAAGCAGATTGAAGAAACGGAAAAGACAGGGGCAGGTACGCGTTCAAATACAGAAACCACACTCTTGCGCGACCACGTGAGCGACGAGGAAATATCCCGCATTGTGGCGCGTTGGACGGGCATACCCGTTTCCAAACTCTTGGAGGGCGAGCGTGAAAAGCTGTTGCGCCTTGAAGACACCTTGCACGAGCGCGTAATCGGGCAAGACGAGGCAGTCTCGTCGGTGGCGAACGCGATTTTGCGTTCCCGTGCAGGGATAGCCGACCCCACCCGTCCTATCGGCTCGTTCCTGTTTTTAGGACCGACGGGCGTGGGCAAAACAGAGCTTGCGAAAACGCTTGCCGCCGCGCTTTTCGACGACGAAAAGAATATGGTGCGTATCGATATGAGCGAATATATGGAAAAATTCTCCGTATCCCGTCTTATCGGCGCGCCTCCCGGCTACGTCGGCTACGACGAGGGCGGACAGCTCACGGAGGCAGTACGCAGAAAACCTTATTCGGTGGTGCTGTTCGACGAGGTGGAAAAAGCGAACCCCGACGTGTTCAACGTCCTGCTCCAAATATTAGACGACGGGCGGATTACTGATGGGCAGGGCAGAACGGTGGATTTCAAAAACACGGTAATCATTTTGACATCGAATTTAGGCTCAACGACGATTTTAGAGGGCACGGACTATGCAGGCGAGCTTTCAAAGGAGGCGCGCGCGGAGGTAGACGCTCTTCTCAAAAGCGCTTTCCGTCCCGAATTTTTGAACCGTCTAGATGAAAAAGTGTTTTTCAAACCGCTTGAAAAGAAAGAAATCGGGAAGATTGTGCGGTTGTTGGCAACCGACCTTGCGGCGCGCACGGCGCAAAGACAGCTCAAACTCATTCTCACGGACAAAGCGGTGGCGGCGATTGTCGAAAAGGGCTACGACCCCGTCTACGGTGCAAGACCCCTCAAACGCTTTATGCAGCATACGCTCGAAACGCAGCTTGCAAAAAGCATACTCGGTGGCAATTATCAAGCGGGGGACACGGTAACCGTTGACTACGACGGCACGGAGTTTACGCTTAAACGCAACTAATCCCATGCGCCCAAACGTGAGGAGTTGCAACCAAATATAACCAAACGCAGGTTTTCGCCCTCGCCGCGACGCGGCGAGGGCGATTTTCTTTACATTTCCGCGAAAATATGCTATAATAGAAAAAAGACAGGAGAACAAACGAATGAAGATTATACACACGGGAGACTTGCATATCGGCTCGGCGCACGGCAACCTGCCGCCTGAAAAATCCGCACAAAGAAAACGCGAAATTTTAGACGGCTTTTGTCAGCTCGCCCGTTTCGCGAAAGAAAACGGCGTGAGCGCGGTGCTGATTGCAGGCGATTTCTTCGACGAAAACGGCGTAGCGGCGGAATGGAAACGGGACGCGCTCGCCGCCGTCCGCGCGGCAAGTCCCGTGCGCTTTTTCTACGTCTCGGGCAATCACGACGTCGGCTTGGAGCTTGGCGCGGACTTGCCAGAAAACCTATTCCTATTCTCGCAAAATCACGGCTGGTATTCCTATGATTTAGGCGAAAACATCACGCTCACGGGCGCAGACAGCCGCCATTTCGACACCGCGCTTGCTTTTCCGCCCCGCCTTGCAAGGGAGAGATATAATATCGTCGTGTTGCACGGCGAGCTCCGCGAGATTTTACCCGCTATGCAAAACAGAAACGTCGACTATCTCGCGCTCGGACATATCCACAAACCCCACCGCGAGGCGCAGAGATTAGACGCGCGCGGTGTCTACCGTTATTGCGGCTGTTTCGAGGGCAGGGGCTTTGACGAAGTCGGTTCGCGCGGATTTTTCCTGTTGCAAATTGAAAAGGGCAAATTAACGGACGAAAAATTCCTCTCGCTTGCCAAACGCACCGTTTGGGAACTCCCCGTCGATATAACCGCTTGCCAAACGTATACCGACGTAGAAACGGCGGCATTTTCGGCGACGGCACAAATTAAAAACACCGATATAGTCAAGCTCGTGCTCACAGGCAGTCCGAGCGCAGGCTTACGCAAGGATTTGCCCTTGCTTTCTGCGAGAATCGACGAGCGTTTTTTCCACGCCAAAGTCGTGGACGAAAGCCGCCCAAAACTCGACTACCGCGCGTTCGAAAAGGATTTGACCGAACGCGGTGAATTTGTGAGAGAGGTAGGCAGGTATGAGATGAACGAGGCTTTCCGCGCGGAGGTTTTAGACGTAGGGCTCAAAGCCCTGAACGGGGAGGAGATTGACTTATGAGATTTATTTCCTGCTACGTTTCTGGCTTTGGCACGCTTTCTCAAAGAACGTTCGATTTAAGCAAAGACATTGTCGAAATCAAGCTCGGCAACGGTGAGGGCAAGACCACGCTCGCCGTGTTTTTGGAGAGTATGCTGTTCGGCTTGGAGACAAGCCGCAGCAAATCCCTCGAAGAAAATCCCCGCTTAAAATACGAGCGTTGGCAGGGCGGCGCGTTTGGGGGCACGCTCACGTTCACGCACGGCGGAAAAACGTATCGTTTGGAGCGTACTTTTGGCAAAACCCCTGCCCAAGACACCGTCAAACTCTTCGGCAAAGACAATCTCCCCAGCTACGATTTCGGCGAAAATATTCAAACGCTCGGCGAGCTGTTGCTCGGCGTGGATAGAACGACCTATCGCAAGAGCGCGTATATCGCGCAGGGCGAATCGTCGCCGTTTTGCGTTACGGAAGATGCCAAAGCACGGCTTGTTGCCATGCTTTCCCAACGCACGGACAAGGAAACGGGCGCAAGCTTGGCGGTAAAACGCCTTGACGAGGCGGAGAGAAAACTCCGCGCCCGCAGAGCCCCAGCCAAAGGCAAATTAGACGAGCTCGACGAGCAAATCGAACGCCTCCAAAGAGCCCAAGACGATTGTCGCCGCGCCAAAGACGAGGCGCAAGAGCTCAAAAGACAAATAGCAGAGCGGCAAAACCAACTTTCTACGCCAACGCCCCAACCTCCTCCCAAACGCCCGAAACTCCGTCTTTGGCTCGCCCTTGCGCTCATCATAACGGGCACGGTAGCGGCGTTCCTATCGCCTGCTGTCGGCGCGGCGTGTATCGTGCTCGGCATATGCACGCTACTACTGCCCCGCAAAAGGACAAAACCCGCAACCGACGTAGGCAGGGTTCAGACGAACCTTGAAATCGCGCGGTTGGAGCTGCGAGCGGAAGAGGCGGAAAACAGAGCGTATGCCCTTGCCGACTACCAAGCGGAAAGCGAGCGTTTGCAGGCAGAAAAAAGCCGTTTGGAAACCCGTCTTGCGGCGATTATAGCGGCAAAACGTTTCTTGCTCGCCGCCCGTTCCAATTTAGCAAGTTGCTATTTATCGCCCGTCGAGGAAAAATGCGAGCAATACGCGCACCTACTCGGCTTTTCAGAGGGCGCGCTCCGTTTCGACGGCGCAGGCAATACGCTCGTAGAACAGGACGGCTCGTTCCGACAAACGGCGTATTTCAGCGCAGGGGCAAAGGACTTAATCGGGCTTTGCGCACGGCTTGCGCTTGCGGAATGCGTTTTTGAAACGCGTAGCACGCCCGTGCTTGTGTTAGACGACCCGCTCGTAAATTTAGACGACGAAAAAACGCGGCTTGCAAAAAAACTCATTCGCGCGCTTTCCAAACGTTATCAAATCGTATACTTCACGTGCAAGGACGAGCGCCGCTTGTAACGCGCGCGGCGAACGGTAAAAAGTATGAAATTTTTGTGAAAGGACGAAAATTTTCTTTCAAACCGTTGACAATATGTTTCAAAAAATCTATAATGTATATTATATAGAAGGAGTATCATAGATGACGAACACGGTAAAGACGTTGCTCGGCAGCGTCAGACAATACAAAAAACCGTCGATAATCACGCCTATCTTTATGCTGATAGAGGCATTTTGCGAGGCGCTCATTCCGTTTATCATGTCGCAAATGATAAACGAGGACGCGCTTGCAGGCGGCAATTTCGCACATATCGCCAAATACGGCGGCGTGTTATTGCTTTTGGCGGCGGTATCGCTCACGAGCGGCGCGCTTGCGGGCAGGTTCGCGGCACAGGCAAGCTGCGGTTTTGCCACCAACCTGCGCCACGATTTGTTCTATAAAGTCCAAAAATTCTCGTTCGCGAACGTAGATAAATTTTCCACGTCCTCGCTCGTAACGCGGTTGACGACGGACGTAACCAACGTCCAGCAATCCTATCAAATGTGCTTGCGTATCGTCATTCGCGTACCCTTGCAATTCCTGTTCGCTATCATCATGAGCTTTACGATAAACGCTAACCTTGCTTGGGTATTCGTCGTGATTGCGCCCATACTCGCCGTGTTCCTGATTTCGGTGGCGCGCGTGGTAATGCCTTTCTTCCGCCGTATCTTCAAAAAATACGACGCGCTGAACAATTCCGTACAGGAAAACGTCGGCGGAATACGCGTTGTGAAATCGTTCGTGCGGGAGGCGTATGAAACGGAGAAATTCCAAAAAGCGGCGGAGGAAGTACGCGGCGACTTCACGAAAGCGGAAAAAATCCTTGCGCTCAACAACCCCGTGATGACGTTTTTTATCAACTTTGCGGCGGTGCTGATTTCCTATCTCGGCGCAAAAACCATCATTGATTCGGGCACGCTTTCGGGCGATTTCGTGCCTACCGAGCTCTCCGCGCTCATCACCTACGGCATACAAGTCCTGTCGGCGTGCATGATGTTCTCTATGATTTTCGTCATGCTGACCATGTCCTTTGAATCCATGCGCCGTATTGCGGAGGTCTTGAACCAAGAAAGCGACCTCGTCAGTCCCGAAAACGCGGTAAAAACAGTAGAAAACGGCGCAATACGCTTTGAAAACGTCAGTTTCAAGTATTCGAAAACGGCGGATAAATACGCCTTGTCGGATATAAATTTAGATATAAAATCAGGCGAAACGGTGGGGATTTTGGGCAGTACGGGCTCGTCGAAAACGACGCTCGTTCAGCTTTTGCCCCGTCTTTACGATACAAGCGAGGGCAATGTATACGTCGGCGGCGTGAACGTCAAGGACTATGATTTAGACACGCTGCGCAAAGAGGTTGCGGTGGTGCTCCAAAAGAACGTGTTGTTCTCGGGCACGATTAAAGAGAATTTACGTTGGGGGGACGAGAGTGCGACGGACGAGGAAATGGAGCGCGCCTGTCGGTTTGCGCAGGCAGACGAGTTCATTCGTGCATTCCCCGACGGCTACGACACGTTTATCGAACAGGGCGGCACGAACGTTTCGGGTGGACAAAAACAACGTCTTTGCATTGCCCGTGCGTTGCTCCGTAAACCGAAAATACTCATATTAGACGATTCGACGTCGGCGGTTGATATGAAAACGGACGCGCTCATTCGCACGGCGCTGAAAAACGAACTGCCCGACACGACGAAAATCATCATCGCACAGCGCGTAGCGTCGGTGGAGCATGCAGACAAAATTTTAGTGCTCGACGGCGGCAGAATCGTCGCTTGCGGCAACCACGCGGCATTGATGCAAACGAGCGAAATCTACCGTGAAATCTATGAAGAGCAAACGCGCGGCAAAGGCGCGGAAGAAGAAAAAGGAGGGGAGCAGGTATGAGCCAAGACGAAAAACGCGAAGAAACGAGCCGCCCCCGTCCCATACGCCCCATGCGCGGCGGTAGAGGTATGCCCGTGCCCAAAGGCGCGATAAAAAAAGGCACGATGTCAAGACTTATCAAAACGGTGCTTGCCCATTATAAATGGCAGCTGTTGGTCGTGTTCGTGTGTATTATCATCAATTCGACGGGCAGTTTGGTTTCCTCCGTATTTTTACAAATGTTAATCGACGACGTAATCCCTGCGGGGGTAAAAAACGGCTTTGCGGCGGTACAAACGCGGCTTTTGGGCATGGTCGGCGGCATGGCGGGTATCTACGTTATCGTCGTGCTAGCGGCGTTTTTATACCACCGTATTATGGCGACGGTAACGCAGGGCATGCTCTATCATTTGCGCGCGGATATGTTCGCAAAAATGCAGAGCCTGCCGATTAAATACTTCGACACGCACGCGCACGGCGAGATTATGAGCACGTATACGAACGATACGGACGCGACGCGTCAGCTAATCGGGCATTCGTTGCCGTCCCTGCTCACGAACAGTCTAACGCTTGTGCTTTCGGTCGCGCTTATGCTTTGGTACAGTCTTTGGTTGTCGTTCGTCGTGGCACTCTTCACGTTGATTATGACGTTTATTGTCAAAAAAATCGGCGGCGGTAGCGCGAAATACATGGTCGAACGCCAACGCTCGCTCGCAAAGGAAGAGGGTTTTGTCGAGGAGATGATGAAAGGTCAAAAAGTCGTCAAAGTATTCACGCACGAGGAGCGCGCGAAAGCGGATTTCGACGTATTGAACGACAGATTGTATCAAGACAGCGTGAAAGCGAATACCTACGGCAACATTTTAGGTCCGATACTTAGCAACGTCGGCAACTTTAACTACGTGCTTTTGACGATAATCGGCGCGGTACTTTTGATGCTGAACGCCCCGAATATCGGCGTTAGCAGTATCTTTTTCGGTATAGAAACGCTCGGAATCGGTGTTTTGGTGGTATTTTTGAGTACCTCGCGCAATTTCACCATGATGGTCAATCAGATGTCTCAACAAATTTCCATGATTGCAATGGGTCTTGCGGGCGCGAGCCGCGTGTTCACGCTCATGGACGAAACGCCCGAGCAAGACGAGGGGTACGTAACCCTTGTAAACGCTAAAAAGGACGAAACGGGCGCGCTTACGGAAACGACGGAGCGCACGGGGCTTTGGGCTTGGAAACACTATCACAAATCGGACGGCACGACGACGTTCACCGAGCTCAAAGGCGACATTGTATTAGACGGCGTGGACTTTGGCTACGTACCCGAAAAGCAAGTGCTTTCGGACGTATCGTTATATGCCAAACCCGGTCAAAAAATCGCGTTCGTGGGCGCGACGGGCGCGGGCAAGACGACGATTACCAACTTAATCAACCGTTTCTACGACATAGCGGACGGCAAAATCCGTTACGACGGCATCAACATCAACAAAATCAAGAAGAACGATTTGCGTAAATCGCTCGGGATTGTGTTGCAAGACGTGAATTTGTTTACGGGCACGGTGATGGACAATATCCGCTACGGTCGTTTAGACGCGACGGACGAGGAATGTATTGCGGCGGCAAAGCTTGCGAATGCCGACGGCTTTATCAACCGTTTGCCCGACGGGTATCAAACGCTTTTGCAGAACAACGGCGCGAACCTTTCGCAGGGGCAACGCCAACTTCTGTCGATAGCGCGTGCGGCGGTTGCGGACGCGCCCGTGATGATTTTAGACGAGGCGACTTCGTCGATTGACACGCACACGGAAACGCTTGTCGCAGACGGCATGGATAAACTGATGAAAGGCAGAACGACGTTTGTGATAGCGCACAGGCTTTCGACGGTGCGCAATGCCGACGCGATTATGGTGCTGGATAAAGGCCGCATTATCGAGCGTGGCACGCACGAACAGCTCATTGCACAAAAGGGGACGTATTATCAGTTGTATACAGGCGCATTCGAATTAGAATAAAAAACGGAGAATCCGCGTCGCAATACAGCGTTGAACTTGCGTTTTTTTGCGCTCGTTTACGATTTGTAAATCTTCCGCAAAAAAGCCGCGTTCGCCTTGTCTTGCTCGCATCTATGCGTTTTTCTTCGTTCTATCTGTCATTGCGAGCCTTTGTCAAAAGGCGTGGCAATCCCCTCAAACAACAAACCTCGCCGTTCTTGGGACAAGAACGGCGAGGCTCATTTTTTATATATCCAATTTTTCCAATAACTTCAAACCGAGCTTTTTCACCATAGCCCGCGCCTTTTCCTCACCCGACTGTTCGCAAACGTCTTTGGGGTCGTGCGCGTCCGCGCCGAGCACAACGTCGTTGCCGACCTCTGCGGCAATGCGGAAAAACCTCTCACAGGGATAATGCCGTTTTCCGCGCACGCCGAGCAAATTAATTTCAAGCGGCACGCCGAATTTTTTAGCGGCAACGCACAGCCTGCGGTATTCCCGTTCAAACGTTTCGTCTGAAAAGTTTGTGCCGGCAATATCGGGGTGCGCAAGATAGAGAAAATCCCCCGTCGCAAGCCCCGCAATCGCTTGACTGACGTAGGCAATCAAGCCCAAATCATTGCCAGCGAGCCCGCGCGAGGAGGGGATAAACGAATATTCGTTGCCGATAAAATGCTGTCCCAAAATCAAATAATCAGGCTGGATTTGGGAGAGGAATTTCATTTCCTCCGCATGGTAATCGGGATAGTATTCGAGCTCAAATCCGCACAAAATACGAATATCCTTTTCATATTCTTTGGCAAGCGCGCGTATACTCACCGCATACGCAAACAGCTCGTCCGTTCTCATGCGGTGTAAAGAGGGCGTATTATCAGGAAACAGATAGGGCGCGTGGTCGGAAAATCCGAGCGTTTTCATACCGCCCGCGATTGCTTGTTCGACGTATTCTCTATCGTTGCCGAGCGCGTGATTGCACCGCGCCGTGTGCGTGTGATAATTATAAAGCATAGGAATAGTATTTATAAAATCTTGGATAAAAATTCTTTCAAACGGCTGTCTTTCGGATTTTTGAAAAACTCTTTCGGGGAATTTTCCTCTTTAATTACGCCGTCGTCCATAAAGATAATCCTTGTGCCCACCTCTTTTGCAAATCCCATTTCATGGGTAACGACAATCATCGTCATTTTATCTTCGGCGAGCTCGGTCATAACCTTTAACACCTCGCCGACCATTTCAGGGTCTAGCGCGGAAGTGGGCTCGTCGAACAGCATCACGTCGGGCTCCATAGCAAGCGCACGCACGATAGCAATGCGTTGTTTTTGTCCGCCCGAAAGGGTAGGGGGATAAGCGTTCGCCTTGTCCTCCAAACCCACTTTTTTCAAAAGCGCGAGTGCTTTTTCCGTCGCTTCCTGCTCGGACATTTTTTTCAGTTGCACGGGCGCAAGCGTAATGTTTTTGAGAATTGTCAAATGCGGAAACAGGTTAAACTGCTGAAAGACCATTCCAATTTTTTGACGGTGCAGATTAATGTTCTTCGCAATTTCATGTTCCGTTTGCTTGTCTGCCTTTTCGCCCTTTTCACCCTTTTTGAAAACGTATTCCCCCTCCAATACGATTTCACCGCAAGTGGGCGTTTCGAGCAAATTCAAACACCGCAAAAAGGTAGATTTTCCGCACCCCGACGGTCCGATAACCACGACGACGTCGCCGCGATTAACGTCGATATTCACGCCTTTGAGCACTTCAAGGTTGCCGAATTTCTTATGCAGATTACGCACGGAGATTATGTTATCGTTCATTTCTTCTGAGCCTCTTTTCAATGTATTTAATGACGAACACCATAATATACACGACGGCAAGATAACACAAACCGACGATAATCCCGCTTGCCAAATAATTCGGAATTGTCCGATAAATCGTGCCGGCGGCGGCGTTCAAATCAAACGTCAAGCTACCGGGCGTTGAACCGACCCAACCGATAATCGACGTTTCTTTCAAAAGCGCAATCATTTCGTTCCCGATAGCGGGAATAATATTCTTAATCGCTTGCGGCAAAATAATGCGTACCATCGTCTGCATCCAAGTAAGCCCGAGCGCGCGCCCCGCCTCCATTTGTCCTTTATCCACCGACGTAATCCCAGCGCGGATACTCTCAGAAACGTACGCGCCGGAATTGATGCCGAACGTCAGGATTGCCGCATACGGCTTGAAGCCGGGAATCGCGAATACGGCGAACACCATGATAAAAAGTTGCAGGGCAACGGGTGTGCCGCGAAAGACGGTGGTGTAGAGGTCGCAGAAAATTTTGAGCGGTTTAAGCCATTTGTTATTCGGTGCAATTTTGACGATAGCGACGGTAAAACCGAGCACGAGCCCAAGCAACGCCGCCACGAACGTTACGGCAATAGAGTGGAGCAACCCCTCCACAATATAACCGACGAGCTCCGCGTCCGATAAAATTCTGATAATATCGTTAAACATACCGTTTTCCTCTAAAAGATAGGACAGGGAAAGACCTTTCGCCTTTCCCTACGCCTATTCAAACGTTATAGATTAGTCCAAACCGAGATGCTTATTAACAAGCGCTTGAATACCTGTCTCGCCAAGCTCCGTCAACACGTCGTTAATCGCTTTCAAAATTTCAGGTTCATTCTTATTCACCGCGATAGCATAGACGTCGATAGCCGCCTCGTCGTTTTCGTCCTCGCCGCCCTTATAATACAAAGGCGCGCAAGCCAGATTGTCTTTGCCGGTAATCAACTGTTTTGCGGGCAACTCGTCGATAATCAAAACGTCCGAGTTCAAACCAATATCCGCTACCGCCGAAGCGAGCGCGTCAAACCCGACTTTCGCCGCGTTCGTGCCCTCTAACGTACCGTCCTCGCCCAGCTCGTCGGCAAGGAACAAGTCCGCCGTCGTCCCGTTCTGCACGGCAATTGCCTTTCCTGCGAGCGAATCCCAATACACACCCTCGACCTCGTCCGTCGTTTGGCTGACAAACGTGGATTTTTTAGCCGTTTCGTAAATTACGTATAAATTCGCGGTATAATATTCCTGCGAGAAATTAACCTTTGCCTGTCTTTCGGGGTTTACGGAAATCCCTGCCGCGCCGACTTTGCATTGCGTACCTGCTGCAACGGCGTCGATAATCGTATCGAACCCTACGTTTTCAAACACGACTTTCTTGCCGAGTTTTTCGCCGACCTTTTCCATAATTTCGACGTCTACGCCGACGATTTTTCCACTCGAAATATATTCAAAGGGTGCAAATCCCGCCTCCGTATACACGACGAGCGTATCTCCGCCGCAAGCGGAAAATCCGAGCGAGGCAAATGCGGCGACAGCCGCGAGCGTTGATGCAATTACTTTTTTCATAAAATTGAACTCCTTTTATATAAAGATTGATTGATTATATTGTAGGCGTATTTGCATAAAAAGTCAACCGATTTTTGTCAAAAATTAAAAACTTCTGAATTTTTCCGTTTTTTCTTTGCATAAATGTATAAAATCATTGTATATAACGCATATAAGTATTTTTTTGCGCAGCGCATAGCGCGAGGCGGAAAAAGGTTGCGTTATTTTTGAAAATATGCTATAATGACGTAAAGACATCAAAAGGCTACGGAGAAAAGAAAATTGAACAACGAATTTTTCTCATTTGACCTATTGAAAACGGACGAAGAAACGGGCGCGCGCGCAGGCATTTTACACACGCCGCACGGGGACATAGAAACGCCCGTATATATGCCCGTCGGCACGCAAGCGACGGTGAAAGGCGTATTTCCGCGCGATTTGAAAGAGGCGGGCTCGCAAATCGTACTCGCCAACACCTATCATTTATATATGCGACCGGGCGACGAGCTCGTCAAAAAGGCGGGCGGCTTGCACAAATTTATGAATTGGGACAAACCCATTTTAACGGACAGCGGCGGCTTTCAAGTCTTTTCGCTCGGCAAGCTGAATAAAATCACGGACGCAGGCGTCGAGTTTTCCTCGAATATCGACGGTAGCAAGCATTTCTTCACGCCCGAAAAAGCCATGCAGGTCGAGCAAAATCTCGGCGCGGATATTATTATGGCGTTCGACGAATGCAGTGAATACGGCTACAATCACGCGCAAGCAGAGGCGGCAATGAAACGCACGGCGGCGTGGTTAGAGCGTTGCTATCAATACCACGACAAACCCGAGCAGGCACTTTTCCCGATTGTGCAGGGGAATATGTACAAGGACTTACGCGCAGAAAGTCTTGCCAGAACGTTGCCGTTCGTCAAGCACGGAATCGCTATCGGCGGGCTATCGGTGGGCGAGCCTAAACCTCTGATGTACGAGCTTTTAGAGGACTTACAGCCCAAACTTCCGGCGGACGTACCCAGATATTTGATGGGCGTCGGCTCACCCGATTGCCTAATCGAGGGCACTTTGCGCGGCGTGGACATGTTCGATTGCGTGCTCGCCACGCGGATAGCTCGAAACGGCACGGCAATCACCTCGCGCGGTCGGGTAGTCGTGCGCAACGGCAAATACAAAGAAGATTTCACAAGCCTCGACCCCGAATGCGATTGCTATTGCTGTAAAAATTACACCAAAGCGTATCTTCGCCACATGGTCAACACGGGCGAAATGTACGGCGCAATGCTTTTGAGCTTGCATAATATCACGTTCTTGCACAAACTGATGAAAGGACTTCGAAACGCAATTTTAGGCGGCTACGTCAAGGAATACACCCGCGAGTTTTACCAAAAATACGGCGGCGAGGGCAAATGGTAAAAAAAATGCGTATATGCGTCGCAATACTTTGTCAAGCTTGCGTTTTCCCTCGCTCGTTTGCTACAAGCAAATCTCCCGTCGGAAAAGCCGCGCTTTCCTCGTCTTGCTTGCGTCTCCACATTTTTTATCCACCGCCCCTCTGTCATTGCGAGGAGGGCAACGCCCGACGCGGCAATCTCCTTAATTGCCACGCAAAAAAAATTTATCAAATCTTACCAAAACCTTGTTAAATCACTTGACAAGGTTTTTCTAATATGATATCATT
>JAFTKT010000016.1 GCA_017453145.1 Clostridia bacterium | reverse complement strand
TCTTTTTATCGAAATGGAAGAGCCAAACGAGCGAGAGAACCAAGCACAACAAGGATACGCCGAATACGGCAAGCGCGACGGGCGCGGGAAACGCGCCTATCCCTGCTTTCGTCAAGCCTAAAATCAAGGCATTATTGAAAAAATGCGAGAACACGGTAGGAAGTATACTCCCCGCGCGCAATGCCACGAGCGCAAATGCAAATCCGCAACAAAACTGATAGAGCGTTTGGGCAGGGTTTTGATGATAGAGTGCAAAGAGCGCACCGCAAAGCACCGCCGAGCCAAGCTCGCCAAAGCTTTTCAAGCCGCCGAGCACCACCCCGCGAAACATAAGCTCTTCTAGCACGGCGGGTAACACCGCCACGACAAAGAGTACGCCGAAAAAGCCGAACCCGTTCATAGACGGCAATAAAATACCTTTATCTTCATACCCGAAATTGCCGAGCAGTTCTAAAAACAGGGCGTTGAGCTCAGAGAGAGAAAGCAAGCCGATTTGCAATAAAAGGGCGAGCAGGAAATATTTCGGTTTACATTTTTGCGCGCGAATTGCCGTTTTGAGCGGTGTTTTCGTTTGCCGAGCATACCAAATTGCCGTAACGGCGAACGCGAGCTGGGGCAGAATATAGGCGATATACAAGCCCCATTCCGTTTTCGTATAGTCAATTTGCCCGACGGCGATTAGGAATATCGCTGAAAAGAGTACGGGCAAAACGGCGGCAATGGAAAACGCGCCCCCCGCAGAGCTTGCGGGCGTGGGCTCGCCGAAAAACGTTCCGTTTGGTTGTCGCATGGTTTGTTGCATATATTTATTATAGCAAATTTTTACAAGTTTGCAAACTAAAAACGGTTATCCTATCAATTTTTCCTTAAATTCCTTGATAATGCGGCTTTCGATTCGCGAAACCTGTACTTGGCTGACCCCTATCTTCTCCGCAACTTCGCTTTGCGTCATATCCCGAAAATACCGCAAAACGATTATTTTCCTATCTCGTTCGGAAAGTTCTTCTATCGCGCTACGCAATAGCATTTTATCAAGCCAGTCCTCTTGGTTATCGGCGGCGGGCAACGTTTCCACGAGTTCGCGTTTGTTGCCGTCTTTATAATCCGTGCCGCCGTAGAGAGAAACAGGCATTTTCGACGAGCCCATAACGAACACCGTTTCCGCCTCGTCCAAACCGAATTTTTCCGCAATCGTAGACACCGACGGTTGCTTGCCGTGCTCGATTGTATACGTTTCCACGAACGTATTGATTTCTTTTGCCGTCTGTTTCATAGCGCGCGAGACTTTCACGCTCCCGTCGTCGCGCATAAAGCGTTTGATTTCGCCCGCAATCATAGGCACGGCGTAGGTGGAAAATTTAACGCCGTACGTTTCGTCAAAACCCGCAATCGCTTTCAAAAAGCCCATGCACGCGATTTGGAATAAATCGTCGTAGTCAACGCCTTTCCCCAAATACCGTTTCACGATACATTTGACGAGAGAAACGTTTTCTGAAATCAGCGTTTCTTTCGCCTTGTCGTCGCCCGCTTTCGCGCTACGGATATATTCGATTGTGCTCTTTTCATCAAGCATCTAACCGTTCCCTACTCCCTACGTTTTCTCCCACGATTTTTTTGCGCATTTCGACTTTCGTGCCCTCGCCTGCTTTGCTCGTAACGGAAAAACCGTTCATAAACGTTTGCATAATCGTAAAGCCCATACCCGAACGTTCTTCCGCCTCCAAAGTCGTGAAGAAAGGCGTCAGGGCGCGTTCGACGTCGTCGATACCGCAGCCGTTATCGGTTACCGTGATATGTAACTCGCCCGCCTCGCCGCTTTTATCCACGCTACATTCAATCCAGACCTTTTCCGATTTGTTGCCGCCTTTATAGCCGTGCACGATACAGTTGGTTACCGCCTCGCTAACCGCAGTCTTAATATCGGAAAGCTCGCCGAGCGTGGGATTGAGCGTCAATGCGAACGCCGCCACCGCACTACGGGCAAAGCTTTCGTTTTCACTCAAAGCCGCAATTTCAAGTTTCATACAGTTTTCCATGAGTTTTCTCCTTTATAATTTCCGAATGAGCGAATACACGCCGCTCATAGATAAAATCTTGTCCGTGCCCTGCGAGGGGTTTGCCACGCAGACTTTCACGCCGTAGCGGTTGAATTTTTTATACCGCCCTATCAAAAAACCTATTCCCGTCGAATCCATAAACGACACGTCCGCCAAATCGAACACAACGCGCCCGCAATCGGCGTTGGAATCGGCAAGCCTGTCTGCCTCCCGTCGCGCCAAAGCCGCCGAATGCTCGTCAAGCTCGCCGCTTAATTTGACGTATAATTCGTCTTTTTGACGATTGCTAATCAGTTTCATACACTCTTTCTTTCTACCTCCGCAAGACTATGGCAATATTGTAAAGAAAACGAGCGCGAAAATCCTGCAAAATACGCTCGAATTATTTTTTCTTTTGTCGAAAAATTTTTTTTTGCGTTTTTACTTGAAAAACACTTGACTTTTCCATGAAAATCGTTTATTATAATCAAGCGTTTTGCGAAAAATACGTCTTTTTTAGCAAACGGGCCTTTAGCTCAGTGGTCAGAGCTGTCGGCTCATAACCGATTGGTCCGCGGTTCGAATCCGTGAAGGCCCACCAAACCCAAAAACAATTTTTTATACTGTATACGGCCCAATAGCTCAGTTGGTTAGAGCGCCAGCCTGTCACGCTGGAGGTCGACGGTTCGAGCCCGTTTTGGGTCGCCACGTATATACTAAAAATACACCCCTGTCGATTGTATCGACAGGGGTGTATTTTTCTCTGATTTTTATATGGATAACAGCGCAACGGCTACCGCTCCGACGGCAACGCCAACCCATTGCCACCAACGCATCTTTTCCTTGAACACGAACGCTGAAAACACCGTCGTTACCGACAAGCTACCGATTGCAAGCACGGGATAAATCAGGCTCGGCGAAAGCGAAGTCGCGGCAAGCAGCATAATACATAAATTCATCACCGCGTTTAACACACCGCCCGCAACAGGGAAATGCCAAGAGCCTTTGACGATTTCTTTCGTATCCGATTTGTCGCTTTTCAAATACACAATCAAACAGAACAGCACCGCAAACAGCATTGCAACCGTCATTAAAAAATTTCCGTATTTGCCGCCGTAATTCATTTGTTGCGTTCTTTGAATAATCGAGCAAGCCGCGTTTCCAACAAACATCACGCTTACCCAAAAGAGCCATTTCGCCGAAATCTTGTTTTCTTCTTCCTTTTTCGTATACAGACAAAGCCAAAGCGCAACCACGATTAAAACAAGCCCTACCGCAACAAGCCACGTAAAAGGCGTATTCCAAAAGAAAAAGCCCCAAGTCGTCGTTCCTATCAAGGAAAGCTGTAAAATGAGCGACGTCAAAACGACAGGTCCCGTTTGAAGTGCGTAGACCGTCGCAAGCGCGCAACTTGCAAACGCAAGCGCGAAACCCAAAGAATAAGGCAAAACGCTCCAATCAAGCGTTCTGTCAAACAGGAACATTACGAGCCAAAAACAGAAAATTGTTGAAAGACAAATGAGTGAATAGACGGGCGACGCGTCCTTTTTATCAGCGTTTTTACGGTTAAAAAACGAACCGAATATACTTGACGAGGTAGCCCCGAATACGGATATGATTAAATATAAGTATGGCATAACGAAATTATTTTACCACTCCGTCCGTTTTATGTCAAGCATAAAACGGACGGAGTGTGGTTTTTCCTTAATGTTTATTTTATTTCTTTTTTGCCGTAGAACTCAAAGAGCATTTGCAAAACTCTGCCGTTGGCGCTCGCATTCGGCTGCCAGGGCACAATATACGCGTCGTGGTCGTCGTAGCGTTCCCCTTGATAATATTCCGTCGTTACGTTGTATTTCAAAAGCGCGTCTATGAGCTTTTTACATTCCGCGAGCTTTCCACTAAGCAAATAATAGGTAAAACGTTCACGCTCCCCCCAAGTCGTATACCAAGTCCGCCCCACACCCGTCGTTGAACGGTAAACAGGATAAATCAAGCCGTTTTTGCTTTGATTGCCGCTCGAATACGTTTTAATGAGCTTTTCCGCGTTCTCCGTGCCGTAGCCCGCAAGCCCCACCGACAACACCTCATTGGGAAACATATACATAAACGCGTCTTTGAAGGATTTCAAATCTTCTTCAATCGTGTTTCTCGGGTCGCGCGGCAAGAATAACTTTTTGCTATCCCTTTGCTCGTTGGCAAACTTGTCGAAAATACCTTTCATCACGGTAAAATAATCGTCATACGCCGCTTGCACTTCCGGCAAATATTCGCTGTTTTTTTCTTTCAAGAGCTGTTTGAAATCCTCAATTGCTCGCAAATTACACGTATCAGCAAACGACCATTGCTGCTGGGCGGCAGTCGGATTGTCCGTCGCCACACCCGCAGGGAAAATACCTTTGTACATTCCCTCCATCGTCGAGGATTTGGCGCGTTCCCGCTCCATCCAACGGAACGCAAGCATAGCTTGATTGATGTATTTCTCATAAAAGCTTTCGTCCGAACGTACCGCCGCCGCGAACATTTCAAGCGACACTGCCGTTCGGGAATTCCAAGGAACAAATTCGTAATGTATCCGTCCGATATTCTCGCCATCTTTTTCTTGCATTACGTCAAAATAGTGCGCAAGTCCCGCGTCGATATATTCCGAATACCCGCCGATATACGCGAGGGCTTTTATAATTTCTTTTGCCTCCGGCCAATGAAAACGTTGGGTTGCACCCTGACGCATTATCGTATAGTTTTCCCCGCGCGGACAGGCAAACATTTGCAATTCTTGTGCCAAGAAATTGTAAAAAAGCGGTGCAATTCCCTTTTTTGCGGGAATATATTTCGCTTTACCAAGCTCCTTTTTCCAAAAGATTTCTGCTTGACGTTTTGCCGTTTGATAGTTCTTCGGTTTCTTTTCGTTTCTCGTAAAGGCGAACGTAAACGTACGCTTTTCAAAAGGCTTTAACTTTAAGAGAATATCCAAATCGTTTTCGCCGTCCAATACGAAATTTTCTTTTTCGTCGTAATAGAGTTTATATGTGCCGTCCGTTAAATACCCTTCCTTCTTTTCATAACGTTTCATTTCAGGGACTTCCCAATGTGCCCTTGTGGGATTATATCCACCGTAGCCGTCGGGGTCTGAACAGCCCGTAAACAAAAACTCTGGTCCTGTACGAACGAGCACGCCAAGCTCAATTACTTGTTCCACGTCAAAAGCATTTTCAACGCTTACTTTGACGTACGCCGTCGATACGCGCGCGCTATCGCAAAATACTTCTTGATAAAATTTTACCGCGTCCAAATCTTTAGTCATAGCGTGAATGGGCACGCCGTCCTTGCGCGTTTTATACGCGACTTTCTTTTGCGGCATCAATTCGTGCTTCCACGTATATTCCTGATAAATTTTCGCTTCGCGTAATCTAAAACGAGTGTCCGCGTCGCGTTTCACGGTGAAGACAACGCCCGCCGACGGCAACGCCGCCACAAACCCCGCGCCGAACGGTTCGACAGCTTGCCAGCCCTGCGGTCTTTCTTTGCCCGCCGTAATCTCACCGATTAATACCATTGACGTTGGCCATGACGTTACGATATTTTCCGCGAACGGCGCGTGCACGTAGCGTTTCGTCGTAAACGGCTTACCCCAGCCCTGCTCAATACTGCTTAAATGTGTCATTATTATCCTGCTCCTTTTTTTGTTTTCTTTTTATTTTTTAATAAGTATATACCTATTATAATTTATTTTCCCTTGTATTGCAATGCCTTTATGTTGTTATTTATTGTCATTATGTTTCTATTTTTTTTCGTATAACGCCCTTTATGATTTAACAGAAAACAGATTTTTGATATGGTTTTATGGACTATTCTCAAAGCTTGGCAAGTGTTTTTCCTGCGCTTTCCCCGATAATCTCCATCGCCGCATTGTTATAATGCCCGCTGGCTTTGGGGTTGATATATTCCTTTTGCATACTCAACTGCGAGCATACCCTTGTCAGCATCACGAAATCACTGTCCGTTTCCACAGCGCGTTCCTGCGCACGCATAATCGTTTCGTCATTCTTTTTCTTTTCTTCATACGTGCTGACGTTTGTATGCCATTGCGACGTGCAGAAGAAATACCCCACTTTGATAATCCCAAATTTCTCAATTCCGAACTCTTTCTTTAAGGTATTCTTATAGCGGATAAGACTTTCTAAATATTCGTCCTCGCTCGTGCCGAGTATCGAATCGGACTCGCCCTGTAACCATACGTAGTAGATATGCTCCACCTCGCCACGTTCTTTGGCTTTCTTGATACCCGCATTGATTTTATCGGACATATACTTGAAACGGTGCGTGCCCTTTTGCCATTCGCCGAGCGCGGTACTCCCTTTCGCCGCGTGGATAGCAATCACTTCTTTACCTGTTTCTTTTATATACGCTCTACAAAACGCAGGCACGAGCGAACCGCCACCCTCGCTTGAAGCGGCAAGCCTCGCACACTCCCAACCGTAGTCTTCTCCGACAGGGTGCTGTAAAGGCACAAGCTTGTCCTCTAACGCGCGGTATTCGAGCGCGCCCTCTA
>JAFTKT010000001.1 GCA_017453145.1 Clostridia bacterium | reverse complement strand
TTGGTCCTCCAAGCTCCCCGAATACACCCTAAAATCCTCTTTTTGGATTTCTGCCAACACAGCTATATCTTCCCCCGTAAACGGATTAAAAAAATCAGCTAAAACACTTCCCCTCTCTTCTATAAAATTCTCGACAACAGCTCCAATATAGCCCTTTTTCAATCCTTGTTCAATATAATTGTCGTTTAATAAAATAATATCATCCGTCCAATCCAACAAAGCCTTATCTTTATATTTATCCATAATCAACCTCCTTAATTTAATTTGCAAACCCTGAAAAGGGTGTTGATAGTTTTATTTCGCCTTTGGGCAATAATATCCAACCCGTTTTTATCATTTGCCTTTTTTTGTTTGATATGGGTAACTCAATTACGATTTCTACGCGCCCATACCGTTTACCTGCTCCCTTAAAAACGTAATCCCCGTTGCAATATTTTTGCAAGACTTGGGAAATATATAGCTGTTGTAAATATTCGCTATCCTCTATCGTATATCCCCAGCTTTCAAACAATTCTTTTTTGCCGTTATCATACTTGTCGCTGAAAACATACCCAGCAAACTTGCGAATATCGCAGGTTGCCCTTGCCGTAACGTTGGGTATCGGCTTTGCGATTTTTTCAAGCCGACATTGACAATTTTCATGTTGCGGGTGTTTCGGCATTTGTTTCGCGTTAAAATAACAGCCGTTAAATTTATCGCAATCGTCCTGCCAATCGTTTGGTTGCGCTATCCACTCAATCCAATCGTCCTCTTTTCGCGCCACAAGATTTTGTAAAAGTCTTTCCGCGACTTCGTTTAGTAGTTTCATTATACCACACCTCCTCATAAAAAGCAAATAAACGAACCCGTTTCGATTCGTTTATTTTTGCTCATTATAGCATAGCTTTTTTCTTTGTCAAGAGGGGGACTGCCAACTTTTTTTGTGTTTTTGGAAAAATTTTTTTGGCTATGGCACAGAGAATGGTTGATTTAGCTAAAATTTATTTTCAACGGTTTGACGAGAAAAATGCAAGAAAGACAAGTGATTTGCGAGGGCGCATACCCCCAGCGGTCTGTAACCGAGCAAAGCGCGAAGTATTTCGTAGGATTTTTCCGTCAAAAATCAACCAAGTGATGTGACAGAGCCTTTTTTAAGCTACTCTCTTTTCATCTGTTTTTCACTTTCTTATTATATCTTTTTCGCATTTATGGGCTATAATAATACCGTAATAAGACAAACCTACCCGTTTCCTTAGCCTAACGAGAATGGAACCCGACAAGGTTTTAACGGCAAAAAAATGTTTATACTTCGTCAATTTTACTTATCATACGTCGGTATGATTGCGTTCAATTTCCTTGTCTATTCTATTTTTTTGTTCGTTAAAACTGCTTCGCACTTGAAAAGGCGTATTTTTTAGCGGTTTTTGTCGCGATTGCGCGCAGGCATATTGAACATATTCCAAGCGCAAGCGCGACGGAAAGAGCAAAAAGACGCTTTTCAGGCTTGTTGCGGCTCAATTTTCGTCAGGCTATCCAGGAACACCTCCATATAATTTGCAAAAGCGCGAACCTTATCGGTTCGCGCTTTTGTCGTTTTTATTCATCTTTCTCACGCAAAAAGCTTTGCTATCGCCGCGTTAATTTCGTTGTCGCCGACGTAGTTTTCCGCAACCGATAACGCACCGTCCGTTTTCAAAACCCCCCTACCGTGTATGCAATTATTCGATACGGGCCATAAAATTTTCGCCGTCGTGAGCTTGACTGCGTCCGAATAAATAAGCCCGAACGGAAAGGTCGTTTGCATAATCCCTTTGCCGTAGGTTCTCGCCTCGCCCGCCCGTTCGGAAAGACATATATCCCCGTATTGTACCGCGCCGTAATCGAGCATACACCCAAGCAGTGCCTCGCTCGCCGACGCCGTCGAGCTGTCCGCAAGCACGCAAATGCGACTGTCCGCGACGAAATATTCGTGATAATAATTCCCGTCCGCATAATAATTTTCTTTGCGTTCGCCGTAATCGGCGACGGCGACAAGCGGTCTGTCCCCTTCGCCGTTTTTACAGAAATAGCTCGCAATCGACTGCATGATATGCAAATATCCACCGCCGTTGTCGCGTAAATCAAGCACAAGATTTTTCTTGCCCTGCGTTTTGAATAAATTCATTACCTGCTTAAATTCCTGTGCCGCCTCGCCGTTGAACTGCGTGAGCCGAATATACGCCGTATCGCTCGGCAGGCTCGCCAAAGGCTCGCCTCTCTCCGTCAAATCCCTCGCTTTGTTCCCCGTGAAACAGAAAGATTTTTCATTCGTGCGATAAAACACGTAGCTTTCGACGTATTCCGCTTTGGCAAGCTCCACGACGCGCTCAGAATCCCCCGAACGCACGCGCAAGAAAAACGTTTCGCCCGCCGAATATTCCGCTAAAAAGCTCGAAAACTCGTTAAATGCCACGCTGTTTACAATCGTCTGCGCGCTTTCGCCAAAGCCCAAAACGTATTCCCCCGCTTTGAGCCCCGCCGCCTCCGCAGGCGAATTGCCGCAAACGCGCGTAATCAAAAGCTGTGCCTTTCCGTCCGCGCTTTCCGTCAAGAACACAAGTCCCAAACCGCTTTTATTACCCGCCGCCTCCGAAAGCGTTTGGGCGTATTCGTCCGCCGTCATATACTTTGAATACTTATCGAGTAAGTTATCGTTCACGCCGTCGAATACCGCGCGGTAAAACTCCTCGTCGGTGATTTCCTCGTAGTATTGCGCTTGCACCGTGTTTTTAAGCCTTATAAGGCTACGCAGCTCGCTATCGAGCGTGAGTTGGCTCGTAATCCACCCGCCGAAAAATAATAAAACGGCAAGCGCGGTGGCAAGCACTCCGAAAAGTATCCTGCCGCCCTTGCCGTTCCCCGTACTTTTTTTTGACATCAGTTCTTCTCCTTTATTTACCGAGTAAACGGTAGATGACCGTCAGCACGCGGAAAGAAACCGCGTCGGAAAAGGAACGGATATTCAAGCCCGTTGCCTTTTCGATTTTATCAAGACGGTATAAAAGCGTGTTGCGGTGCATATATAAATTGCGCGAGGTTTCGCTCACGTTCAGACTGCAACGCAAAAACTCCTCCGCCGTGTCCAGCATCTCCTCGTCCTCGAATACCTCTTTGAAATTCTCGTCCGAAAGCTCGGAAAAATACGCCTCCAACTTGCCGTCCGGAATATCTTCGAGCATTTTTACGAGTAAAAATTCGCGATAGGAATGCACGCTGCCCGCCTCTTCGAACAAATCGGCATAGCGAATGGCGTTCTCCGCAAGTGCGTAGGAATGGGCAATATCTTTCAAATCGCGCACGGTCGAGCCTACGCCCACCACGCACGCAAGCCCAAGCTCTTCTTTGAGCGATTGCGCTAAAAATTCCGCATAGTCGACCGACGACTGATATTCGTTGTCCGTCTTATCCAGGTATTTGACGAGCACGCAGGTATTCTCGTTCATTTCCACGACGGTATCCAAGCTGTTGCCGCCGTATTGCTCGATAACGCCGAGCGTTTCTTGCATCATTTTCGGCACGCGCAACGCAATCGCAAAGCACGCCGCGCCGCGCACGGAATAGCGCGAGGAGTATTTATAAATACCGAGCGAGGAACATTCCCCGAGCAGAATACGTTTCAAATACTCCGTTTTGGAAAGTTCGGATTCCCTGTCGATAAAGCTTTCGATATACGCAGGGAGCAACGCCGCGTAGTTTTTCTCCGCCGCGCCGACGCCGCCAAGCACGCCGACATAACCCGTACTTTTGAAATAAAAGCGGAAAAAGGTATGCGAGCCGTCGTCGGTGATGTCCTCAAACGGTTTTTCGCAAACCACGCCGCGCGCGGGCTTGGATTTTTCGGGATAACAGGAAAACTCCACTCCTAATTTTTCCGACGTTTCGCGGATGATTTTTTCTAATTCGGTCATTCTCTCCCTCCGATTTTTTCTTACGTTCATTTTGCTAACGATACTATTATACCCCAAACGGAATTTTTTTTCAAGGGTTTTTTAGCCTTTGGGAGAATTGACTACAAAAAAATCGAAAATTTTTCAAACTTTTTCTCAAAATTTGCAAAAAGTTTTTTATTAAGCATTGACATATTCTTTCGAAAGTGATATAATACAATAAAGCAATTCGTTTCGCTATCTTTTTTGTATCGCAAAGTATACGCGAAAAGCGAACGGAACGCCTATTCAAAAAACTTTTTCAGGAGATTTGTTATGAGTAACAACACAAATTCTGTCGAGTTCGAAGTAGTGCCTTGCGAAGGCTTACCCGAAACGCTCCCCGAAACTGCGGACGCTCCTCAAACGGAACCCCCCGCACCTAAGAAGAAAAACGCGGCTTGCCGTATTTTCTCCCTGCTTTTGGTGGCAGTGAGCGTTGCGGCACTCTTCTTGCCCGTTCAAATTCTTAAAGGCTTTGCGCCCGAGAGCGTATCGTTGTTCGCGGCAATCACCGACCTGTTCGGCGGCAACGCAACCTCCACGCTTTTCGGCGTTCTTCCCGTCTACACCGACGCGGCAGTCGTCGAGGGTATGCTTGCAGGCGTCGTTTTCTATGCGCTTGTCGCGGCAATCGCATTCACCGTAGTTTTCGGTTTGATTGCACTCATTAGCGGCAAGGTTTGCCTTTTCCGCACGGCAACGTTCTTCTTTGCAACGGGATTCGGTACATACGCAGTCTGCGGCTACGCACTCACCACGATTAAAGGCACGGCAACGGAGCTTGACCTTATCACGGTAGCGCTTGCGGCAGTCGGCGCACTCCTCTATCTTGTGCTTGCATTCAGCAAGAAAGGCAAGAAAACGTTCGCGAGCCTGTTCCAGCTTATTTTCTCGCTCGTATTCGTTGCGGCGACGGTAATGGTGCTCAACGGCTACACGAGCGAAGTGGCAACGGCAGTCGAGGGCTTTGGCTTGACGATGGATTTGACGGTGCAAATTTTGGCGGCGGTGATTTGGGTCGTTGCTTTGCTCGGCGCAATCCGTTTGCTCGCAAAGAAAGGTCTTGCACTTGATATGATTCGTTATATCGTTCAACTCGTCGTTGGTGCGGCGCTTTGCTACGTAGCGTTCACGGCAAACGCAGAGGACAATATGCTCCTCATCTACGCAGTCGTAGCAGCGGCGGTATCGCTTCTTCAAATCGTGTTCTGCGTTCTTCAAGGCAAGAGCGGCAAGAAAAAGGAAAAGAAAGCAGTCGAAGAGACGGTTGTCGAAGAACCCGTGCAAGAACCCGTTCCCGAATTCACGGCAGAAGAATACGCAGAGGCGCTCCCCTATGATGGCGGTCCTGTCGAGGGTGTTGAAATCGCACAAGAGGTCAACCCCACGTTCACGGAAAATCCGATTGAACCCACGCCCGTCAACACGGCAGGCTACGATTTCTATAACTCCAAGAGCTTTGACCCGTTCATTGCCATTTTGAATATGGAAGAAAGAAATCAGTTCACGGAGCTGTTCATTCTCAAATACAAAGGCATTATGCCCGAAATCCCCGACTACGTCGTTGGCGGCGAGAACAAGGAATTCTTCCGCAAGCTGTTCATCTATCTCGGTCAATACCGCGACAGAATTCCCGACGGTTTGCTCGCAAAAATTTATCAGTTCGCAATCCGCAACGCATAACGGTTTCTCCTAACGAAATAATCAAATTCCCCGCCAAAGGCATGCCTTTGGCGGGGTTTTGTCCATCTTTTAGCGCTTTTACATTAAAAACACGGCGACCTTTCGCCGTGTTTTAATATTCTGTTCTCCCACATAAAACGTCGATACTCACGTCGAAATAATCGGCGAGTTTCCAACACTCTATAATACTCGGCACATTAATCCCCTGTTCCCAACGGGATAGATTTGATTGGCTCGTGCCGATTGCTTTGGCGAGCTCGCGTTGCGACAAACCACTTTCCTTGCGCAATTCCGCAATTATATTGTTTTGAAAAGCATCATGCATCATTTTATTCCACGATTTTAATACGAACGAGAATTCCGCCCTCTGCGGTCGTTTTGCGCTCCGCGCTTACGCTATCTACAAGGAAAAGCCCTCTGCCGCTTTCCGCATATAAATCCGCTTTACGGCTAAACGCAGGCGGCGTGAACGGCGTTTCCGAGCAAACGTGCAATTCCACAAACCCCTCGCGAACTTCCACACCGAGCGTGGCAATACCCTTTGCGTGCCGCAAAACGTTGCCTATGAGCTCGCTCATAACAAGCCGACTGTCGAAAATACGTTCCGTCGGCACGTCGCGCTCTGACAAAAAACTACTCACGTCCTCGACGGCGCGGCGTAACGTTTGATAATTTTCCACCTTAAAAATCATTTGCCGCCCTCCTCAAACGCTATCCTTTAACCGTTCTTTGAGCCGCAACAAAATTTTGCGTTCCAAGCGCGACACGAACATCTGCGAAACGCCAAGCCTACGCGCCGTTTCACTCTGCGAAAGCGCGTGCACGAAACGGTATTTGACAATCGCTTTTTCCGTGTCGCTGAAATCACGCATCGCCGCTTTGAGCGTTTCGCGTATTTCAAACTTTTCATAAGCCTCTTCGCCGCTCGCAAGGAGCGAATACAAGGATTTTTCCTTGTCGTCCTCCCCGTCGCCCGCCATGCCGTCCAACGATACCGTGCCGCCGATTTCAAGCGCTTTGACGACGTCTTCTTGCGGCAAAGCGAGCTGTTCGGCTATTAGCTTGACGCTCGGTTTTTCGCCTTTTTCCGATTCGTATTGCGTGGAGAAATTACGCACCGCCGCGCTGATTTCGGAAAGCCTTCTCGGCAATTTCACAAGCCGTGATTTATCGCGGAAATAGTTCTTTATCTCGCCCGTAATCGTCGGCGTGATAAAGGTCGTAAACTGCATTCCAAGCTCGGGCTCAAAGCGGTCAATCCCGCGCAAAAGCGCAAAAGAGGCGACTTGTTTCAAGTCGTCGAATTCCACGCCCCGCCCCACGAATTTTTTGGCGAGAATGTCGGCTATGTAGAGATACTTCTCGGCGATTTCGTTGCGAATACGTATATCGCCCGTCTCTTTGTAGCGTTTGAACAAATCGTTCGTGTTTTCTTCCGCCATACCGTCCTCTTACCCCTCGAACGCCACCGCAACGAGCGCGCCGTCCTCGCCACTTGAAAATTCCACGTTGCCAACGAGCGCGGCAAGCAACGCGCGGGAAATTTCGTCCTCTAACGCGTTTTCACGTGTGCCCGTCTGCTCCAAACCGCCAACGCGGCAAGCAAGCGTTTCGCCCGAAACGAACTCCAAACGCGCACGCGAAAAACCGTTACGTTTGAGCATCAACAGGCTTTCCGTTACGCAGACCTTATAATCCTCCGTCGATTCCACGTCAAAACCCGCGAGCGCGCAAAGCCCACCCGTTGTCAAACGTACCGTCGTGAGGTATTCACCCGTCAAAGGGAGTTCTACTGTGAATTTTTCCATTATTCTATCTCCATGATGCTGTCGAGCGAGCAAATCAAGAACAGTTTCTTGATTTTTGCCTGCAATTTCACAAGCCGCATATCCTTTCCGTCCGATTTGAGCGTTTTCAAAATTTTAACGAACGTGCCGAGCGTGGTGCTGTCGATAAACTCCAAACGCTCGCAATCAAAGGTTATGCTTGCGGGTGTTTCGCGATACGCCTGTTCCACCGCTTGATAGAACGCCTCCGCGTTGCCCAAATCAATATCGCCCGAAAGCTCGATATACAGCCGCCCGTTTTCCAAACCGCGCACTTTCAATTCTTCCATTTCCGTGTTCTCCTTATATTTATATATACCTCAATTTCTCCTCTTTCAAACAACCGACAGCGGCGCGATATTCAACAGCACGCCCACGAGCACGGATACGCAATAACAAAACGCCACCAAAAGCATATTACGTTTCCATTTCCGCACGTTTTTAAGGAGTACGACAAACCCCATACCCGCATTCGCGCAAAGCCCTGCAACGAACGAACCGAACGCAATCCCGCCGCCTAAAAACGCCTCCGTTATCACAACGCTCGACGCGCAGTTGGGAATTAAGCCGATGGCGCAAGCGATAAAGGGCTGAACGAAACGGTTACGGTGCATAAACGCGATAAAATTCTCCTCGCCCACGCTATGCACGATTGCCGTCAACAGGAAATTGACAAGGAAAATAAACGCGCCGACTTTTGCCGTATGCACAAGTGGAGCAAGCAAATATTTCTTCCACCAAACGCTCTCGTCGTGATTTTTACCGCACGAACAAACGACGTCTACGTCCTTTTCTTGTAAATAGTTTTGTATAAACAGTTCTTTGACCGTCGTAGCCGCGCCGTTTTCCGTTTGCGGCATTTCGGCGCACGTCTGTTTTCGACCGAGCAATCGCAAGCCCAAATCCACCCCGTAGCCGACCAGAATTCCGAGCGCGATTTTCACGGCGAGCGTGGGCAATACCCAAACCGCGCCCGCGCCTGACGAGAGCAGAATGATAAACGCCTCGTCGCTCGTGGAAAAGAAAATCGCAACGAGCGTGCCGAGCGTGAGATATTTTTGCTCGTAGAGTTTTGCCGCCATCACCGAAAATCCGCATTGCGGAATTAAGCCCGTTGCAGAGCCTACAATCGGACCGTATTTCCCGCCGAAACGGTTCGCCGCTTTCAAATCCGCTTTGCTTTCCAACAGCTCGATGACGATATATATGAGCAATATCCAAACGAGCAACGGTAGCGTATCCGTCAGCGCGTGATGCACAAGTTCCCAAAAATGTTCCATTTTTATTTCCCGTTTTGTTCCGTTTTTAAGGTCATAGAAAGAGAGAGCGAGGCTTTTGCCGTCAAGCGTAAATCGGCAAAATTCCCTTGCTTATATTGCGTTACGCCCTCCGCCGCAATCATTGCCGCGTTGTCGGTGCAATACCGTTTTTCGGGGAGCACCAATCGCAGTCCGTTTTTTTCGCAAGCGCGGGCGAGCTGTTCGCGCAAATACCCGTTCGCCGCCACGCCGCCGCCTGCCGTAACCGCGTACACGCCCCGTCCCTTTGCCGCAAAAACCGTCTTTTCCACAAGCACGTCGATTGCCGCGCTTTGGAAAGACGCCGCTACGTCGGCTTTGGAATATTCCTCGCCGCGTTGCGTGCAAGTATGGCAATAATTGATTACCGCCGTTTTCAAGCCGCTATACGAGAAATTATAGCCGCCGTTTCCTTTCAGCATTTTTGGCATAGGAATTACGTTCTTACCCTCTTTCGCCGCGCGTTCGATATGCGGACCGCCCGGATAGGGCAAGCCGAGCACGCGCGCGACCTTGTCGAACGCCTCGCCGACCGCGTCGTCTAACGTGCCGCCCAAAAGCTCGAATTCCGTTTCCGTTTTCGTGTGCAAAATCGCCGTATGACCGCCGCTGGCAAGCAGAGTGATAAACGGGGGGTGCAAGGTAGGCTCGTCCAAATACGCCGCCGCGAGATGTCCGCGAATGTGATTGACGGCGATAAGCGGCTTATGCAAAGCATAGGCGAACGCTTTGGCAAAGGATACGCCGACAAGCAACGCGCCGAGCAGGCCTGCGCCGTAGGTTACCGCCACCGCGTCTATATCCTGATAGGTTATTCCCGCGTTTTTGACGGCGCGCTCCACCACCGCCGCGATTGCGTCGGTATGCGCGCGCGAGGCGATTTCAGGCACAACGCCGCCGTAGAGGGCTTGAATATCGGCGGACGAGGCGATTTCGTCGGACAGGATTTTTCTGCCACATACGATTGCCGCCGCCGTTTCGTCGCAGGAGGATTCTATGCCTAATATTATGGGATTTTTCTTGCTGTTTTCTTCCATACCTATAATGTCCAAAAAAGCGGCGTTTGCCGCTTTTTTCGTTATGATTTCTTCAAATAATCGATTACGAAACCGTGAATTTCGCCGTCCATAACCGATTGCACGTCGCCCTTTTCAAAGCCCGTGCGATGGTCTTTTACAAGCGTGTAAGGGCAGAACACGTAGGAGCGGATTTGCGCGCCCCATTCAATTTTCTTGACGTCGCCTTTCATTGCCGCCGCATCCGCTTGCCGCTGTTCTATCTTCTTTTCAAGGAGCTTGGAACGGAGCATATTAAAGCACATTGCCTTGTTTTGGAGCTGGGAACGCTCGTTTTGGCATTGCACCACAATCCCCGTCGGGAAGTGCGTAATCCGCACGGCAGAGGCGACCTTATTGACGTTCTGTCCGCCTGCGCCGCCCGAATGGTAGATGTCGATACGAATATCGTCGTCGTTGATTTCCACCTCGTTATCGTCCTCGACTTCGGGCATAACTTCGAGGGAACAAAAGGAAGTCTGACGGCGTTTGTTCGCGTCGAACGGGGAAATACGCACCAAGCGGTGCACGCCCATTTCCGCTTTCAAATACCCATAGGCGTTTTCGCCCTCGACTCTGAAATCGACGCTCTTAAAGCCCGCATCGTCGCCCGCCTCGCGGTCGAGCTCGTA
>JAFTKT010000015.1 GCA_017453145.1 Clostridia bacterium | reverse complement strand
CCGAGCGCGTATTGACGGGGTGCGTCAAGCAACGGACTACGCTCCTCCGCCTCGTATTCGGCAATCATCTTTTTGCCGCCACCCGAATAGCCCGTAATGGAATGGCAAGTCAACAGCGCAGTTTTGTCCAAAATCCCCTTTTCGATTAAGGGGTATACGAGCGCAATAAAACCGCTGGCATGGCAACCGGGCACGGCAATCCGTTTAGACTTCAAAATCTTTTCCTCAAACGCCGCCGAGAGTTCGGGGAAACCGTATGCCCAGTCTTTGAGCGTTCTGTGCGCGGTCGAGGCGTCGATTACCGTAACGGACGGGTTCTCAATCATAGCAACCGCCTCTCTTGCCGCGTCGTCGGGTAAGCATAAAAACGCTACGTCGGCGCTGTTTAACATTTCCTTTCTTGCTTTCGGGTCTTTGCGATTCTCCTCTGAAAGCGACAACAGCGTGATGTCCTCGCGCGAGGCGAGCCGTTCGTATATGCGCAGTCCCGTCGTGCCTGCGCTACCGTCGATAAATACTTTTTTCATTATTTTTGTAATTCCTTTTTCACCCATTCGATTTGCGCGCGCACCGATTGTTCCGACGCACCGCCGAGCGAGTTACGTTTATTCACACACGTTTCAAGCGAGATTTCCGCATATAAATCCTCTTCGAACAGCTCGGAGTATTTGCGGTATTGTTCTATCGGGAAGTTATCCAAAACGAGCCCTTTTTCAATACATTCCGCCACGATTTGCCCAACCGTTTTATACGCCGAGCGGAAAGGCAAGCCCTTTTTCGTTAAATAGTCGGCAAGGTCGGTCGCGTTGATAAAGCCTTTTTGCGCGGCGCGGTAGGTATTTTCCTTTGAGACTTGCATAGTAGCGAGCATCGGCGCAAGCACCTTTAAGCACATTTTCACCGTGTCTATCGCGTCGAAAATGCTTTCCTTGTCCTCTTGCATGTCCTTGTTATACGCAAGTGGCAAGCCTTTGAGCGTGGTGAGCAGTGCCATTAAATCGCCGTATACCCTGCCCGTTTTGCCGCGAATAAGCTCCGCCATATCGGGGTTTTTCTTTTGCGGCATAATCGACGAGCCAGTTGTGTAGGAATCGTCTAATTCCACGAACTTGAACTCCCAGCTCGACCAAAGCACAATCTCTTCGGAGAGCCGCGAAAGATGGGTCATAAGCAAAGCGAACGCCGACAACAGCTCCACGCAGAAATCGCGGTCGGATACGCCGTCGATACTGTTTTGCATCACGCCGTCAAAGCCGAGCTGTTCTGCCGTGAACGCGCGGTCGGTCGGATACGTCGTCCCTGCAAGTGCGCACGAGCCGAGCGGGGAGAAATTCATTCTCTTTTTCGCGTCGGTTATGCGGTCAATATCCCGCAACAGCATCATGGCGTAGGCGAGCAGATGATGTCCGAACGAAATGGGTTGAGCGCGCTGTAAATGCGTGTAACCGGGCGCAATCGTCGCCGCGTTTTCTTCCGCTTGGGCGGTGATTGCCTTGACGGTTTCTTTTATGAGCTCGATAATTTCTTCCGCCTCGTCGCGAAGATACAGACGAATATCCACCGCCACTTGGTCGTTGCGGCTACGCGCCGTGTGCAGGCGTTTGCCCGCCTCGCCGATACGCTTTGTCAGTTCCGCATCGATAAACATGTGAATGTCTTCCGCTTGCATATCGAACGTAAGCGTGCCGTTTTCTATGTCCGCTAAAATCCCCGCCAGACCGTCGATAATCTTGTCTGTTTCCGTTTGGGATAAAATGCCCTGTCGCGCAAGCATTGTCGCGTGCGCCATCGAGCCTTTAATGTCCTGTGCGTACATTCTGCAATCGAAACGTATGGAAGAATTGAAATCGTCCGCCGTTTTATCGAGCGTTTTTTGAAATCTTCCCGCCCACATTTTTTCCATAGCTTTCAAATACCTTTTGCCTGCCGCAATATCCGACAGGCAAAAGCTCCTTGTTTTTTCTTTAATTTCGTCTACCGTTAAAACGCGATAAGTTGCCGTGCTTTGCGCGCTTCGCTCGGTTACTTATTGTTCTTTTGATTGACTTCAGCTTGTACCTTGATAGGCAACCCGAACAGATTGATAAAGCCCGTTGCGTCCGCTTGGTTATACACGTGGTCCTCGCCGAACGTCGCGATTTCTTCGGAATACAGCGAATAATCACTCCACGCGCCCGCTTTGATGATATTCCCTTTGTAAAGCTTTAAGCGTACTTTACCCGTAACCGTTTCCTGCGTCTTTTCCACAAACGCCGACAACGCCTCGCGCAAGGGCGTGAACCATTGTCCGTTGTAAACGAGCTCGGCAAAGCACACGGAAAGCTCTTGCTTTTTATGCGCAACGTATTTATCCAAGCAAAGCGTTTCCAAATACGAATGTGCCGCATAGAGGATTTCACCGCCCGGCGTTTCGTATACGCCACGACATTTCATACCGACAAGACGGTTTTCCACAATATCCAAAAGCCCGATACCGTTCTCGCCACCGACCTTGTTCAGGGCAAGAATGATGTTCTTTGCGCTCATCTTTTCGCCGTTGAGCGCAACGGGACGTCCCTTTTCAAAGTCCAGCGTGATATACGTCGGCTTGTCGGGTGCTTGCAGGGGCGATACGCCCATTTCCAAAAAGCCCTCTTTTTCATACTGCGGCTCGTTGCCCGCGTCCTCCAAATCCAAGCCCTCGTGGCTCAAATGCCAAAGGTTCTTGTCTTTGGAATAGTTCGTTTCGCGGTTAATTTTCAAAGGTACGTTGTGTGCCTCCGCTTAATCGATTTCCTCTTCGCGCGATTTAATCGACTATTCTCTCCAAGGCGCGATAATCTTCATATCGGGCGCAAACGCCTTAATCGTAAGCTCGAAACGCACTTGGTCGTTGCCTTTGCCCGTGCAACCATGACAAATCGCGTCCGCTCCCTCTTTTTTCGCAATCTCTACAATACGCTTTGCAATCACGGGCCGCGCAAACGACGTGCCGAGCAAATACTCTTCGTATTTCGCCCCCGCCATCATGGTGGGAACAACGTAGTCGTCGACGAACTCGTCCGTCAAATCCTCCACGTAGAGCTTGGACGCGCCCGTTTTGAGCGCCTTTTCTTCCAAGCCGTCAAGCTCGTCCGCTTGTCCTACGTTACCGCTCACCGCGATGACTTCGCAGTTGTTATAATTCTCTTTCAGCCAAGGGATAATAATCGAGGTATCCAAGCCGCCCGAATAGGCAAGCACTACTTTTTTAATGTCTTTCTTTTCCATAATTGTGTTCTCCTTACATTTATGCACACATTATACACCCAAACCAAACGATTGTCAACTGTTTTTTTATATTATAATATAACTTTTTCTGAATATTTTGTGTATATATTGCATAAATGCATAAAATATTGCATAATGTTTCGCGGATTGTATATTTTTGCCGTATATATACAGTTGACAAAAATTTTTATTTACGGTATAATACTGTTATGGATACTGTCATAACGCCGATTGGATATATCCGTTCGGACTTTCAAGAAAAATTCGGGATTCCCCGACAAAGCGGCAGAGCGCCCTCGCTCACGGCGCGCGTAGCGATGCTACCGCCCTATGCAAGTGAGGAGGCGTTTCGCGGGATTGAGGGCTTTTCGCATCTTTGGCTTTTGTTTGATTTTTCGGCGACGCGAAACGAGGGCTGGTCGCCAACCGTACGTCCGCCGCGTTTGGGTGGAAACAAGCGCGTGGGCGTGTTTGCGAGCCGCTCCCCCTTCCGCCCCAACCATATCGGACTATCCTGCGTAAAGCTCGTGGGGATTGAAAAGGGAAAAGACGGCGTGGAATTGCTGGTGAGCGGTGCAGATTTGCTAGACGGTACGCCCGTATTTGATATAAAGCCGTATTTACCGCTTGCCGATTGTATCGACGGCGCGACGGGCGGTTATGCGGTGCAAGGCGAGCACCACCGTTTGCACGTGGTATGTCCGCGCGAGCTGATAGAACGGCTACCGCAAGAAAAACGGGCAGGGCTTTTGGAATGTCTTGCCGACGACCCCCGCCCCGCTTATAAAAACGAGCCCGAACGCATCTACGGTATGCGATTTGCCGATTTTCAAATACGTTTTTTTGTAGACGGCGAAACGCTGAACGTGATAAGCATTGACCCCGCTTGACTTGCAAGCGGGGTCGGTTTTTTAGCTATTTCGTTTTTATCTGTTTTTGCCTTTATGGAATATCGCGAGCGTGCCGCAACCCGAGTGCGTGCCGATTACCGCGCCGACGTAGTTTACCATGATTTCCGTTTTGGGAAAACGCTGTTTAATCAGGTCTATCACGTAGTTTACGTCCTCTATGCAATCCCCATGACTGACAAAAATCGGGTCGGATTCGTCCATATCCGCAAGCTCGAACATTTTCTCTACGAGTGCGTGCAGGGATTTTTTTCTGCCGATTACTTTACCAATCGCCACCAACTTTCCGTTGTCGTCTACGTGCATAATCGGTTTGATTTTCAAAATCGAACCGACGAGCGCCGTTGTGCCCGAAACGCGCCCACCGCGCTTTAAGTGAAAGAGATTATCCACCGTAAACTGATGACAAATCTTGCCTTTTAAGCCTTCCGCATACGCCGCCGTTTCCTCTATCGTCGCGCCGCTATCCGCTTTTTTGACGACGTAATCCAAAAGCAACCCCTCTCCCATTGACGCGCAAAGGGAATCGACGACGAGGATTTTTCTATCCGCGTATTCCTTTTGCAAATCGCGCGCGGCGACGACAAAACTGCCCGCCGTGCCAGAAAGTCCCGACGAAAAGGCAACGATTAGCACGTCGCGGCCTTTTTTCAGGCTTTGTGAGATGTAATTTTTCGCCGTTTCGCCCGTTACTTGATAGGTCGTGGGCATTGCGCCGTCGCGGAGCTTTTGATAGAACTCCTTTTCCGTGATTTTCTCGCCACCCTCGCCCTCGTAGTTGACGTTGTTCATAGTAAAACCGAGTTTGACGCACGCCACGCCGTGTTCCTTGAAATAGTTTGCGGGCATGTCGCAGCCCGAGTCCGTGATAATGTCAAATTTTCTGTTTTGCATATCTTTTCTCCTTTGATTTTTTATTTATATTGCCTGTAAAACGGTTCAGATACGAGCAAAATGAGGAAAGGGCGGCTTTTCCGACGGGAGATTTGCTTGTAGCGAGGGAAAACGCAAGCTTGACGAAATATTGCAAAGTAGAGCAACCGTTTTTATTTTAACACGTTGAATTTTTTAATACGTTCCGCCTCAAACGCAACGCTAACGCTATATACGCCGTTTTTACAGGAAAGTTCCATTCTCGGCAAGCCGATTAAATCGAAATATTCATTGAATTTTTCCGCAAAGTCTTGGAGCACGAGTGCCTTGCACGCCTCGCTCATCACCGCTTTATCCGCTTGAATTACGTTATTTACACGCGTAAACGCGTCAATCGTTCTTCTCATTCCACCCCTCCTTTTACAGCCTACGTTTGAGCAAACGACGCAAGTTGCCGAGCACGCCCGAATATTTTTTCGTTACGTCGAATAGCTTGTTTTTCCCTGTCATGAGGTTGCCGGCAAGCATTCTGAACGCGGGGTGCAAATCGGTGAACTCGCCGCCGTAGATGGCGTATTCTTCGGGCACAAGCCCGAGCACGGGCAGCTTTAACAGCTTTTCAATCTCGCTCGGCGACAGGCTTTCTCCCGACAGGAGTAAATCCCCACGCAATTTATTGACGACGACGGAAAGCGAGCGCAGGCGGTAGCTTTTGAGCAAGGTTATCACTTTATCCGCGTCGCGCAAAGAGGACACGTGCGGCGTCGCCACCACAATCGCCTCATCGGCGCAAGCCACCGCGCGGTGAAACCCGTCGTCTATGCCTGCGGGGCAATCGATTATGACGAAATCGAATTGCGGGGCAAGCCCGTCCAAAACGACTTTGAGCGACTGCGGCGAGACGTAGCGTTCGGGCGCGGAATGACTGCTTGTTAAAATATATAAATTCGAAAAATCGGGGTGCTTAACGAGCGCTTGCTTTGCCCGACACCTGCCCTCGATTACGTCGATTACGTCGTAGGTTACGAGATGTTCTATGCCCGTTACCACGTCGATATTATTCAAGCCGAAATCGGCGTCGCATAAAATAACGCGCTGTCCTTTTCGGGCGAGTTGGGCGGACAGACACGCCGCAACCGTCGTTTTGCCGACGCCGCCTTTCCCGCTCGTGATTACGATATTCCTTGCCATAAACGCCTCCGACCGTTTTTCGCCCGAAAAATCAGGCATAGAACATCATACCACAAGTATAGAGGGAATTTTTGTCAGTTTTATGATATTTTTGTATGGTTTTGGAAAAAGCGTCGCAAGCGTTTGCGTTCACGACAAATACTTTACCTTATTATGCCAAAAAAAGCAATTTTTTAAGCGGGATTTTGCCTCTACTTGACGATAAAAAAACTCTACCGAATGTGGATTTTCAAATTCCACTCTCGGTAGAGTTGCTTATTTTGTCTGTGTTTTCGCAGCTTGACGGTTCGCTTGCAGCGGTTAACGGTTACGTTTGCAAAGCTCCTTGCAAACCTCTGAAATTTTCACGCCGCGCGCGCTCAAAAGCACCATTGTATGATACAGTAAATCCGCCGCCTCGCCGACGACGCAATCCTTGTCGGGGTTCTTTGCCGCAATCACGAGCTCGACTGCTTCCTCGCCCATTTTCTTGGCGATACGGTCGACGCCTTTTGCGAACAAAAAGCTTGTATACGCGCCGTCTTCGGGGTTGTTTTTGTATTCCTCGACAATGCGTTGCAAACGTCCGAACATCTCACCGCCTATGTCTTTATATTCGCCTTTGATTTGTTGGGAAAACGTCGTGAATGAGTTGATTTCCGGCGCAGCTTTGCCTGCTTGGCGCACTTTCAAAAGCAACGCGCCGTTTTCGTCGACGAACGCCGCTTTGAGTTTTTGCGTGTTGCCGAGCGACACGCCGTATTTGACCGCCGCGTTTTTCTTGTCGCAATAGTAATGCGCATAGCCCGTTTCAAACGTTTTTTCGAGCGCCTCTGCGTTCATTTTGGAAAGCAACAGCACCTCGCCGCTCTCATAGTCCTGTGCAATCACGGAAACAAATCCGTTTTCGTCAAACTTCACGCCGCTAATTTCTGTCGTTTGCTTTTTTACAGCCATAACGCACCTCCTAAACTTTATCTCATTATTATTATACAATAAATTTTTTCTTTCGTCAATAACTGCAAGGCGGTATTTTTGATTTTTTCACCTTTTTTTTACATTTTTTTAGTTCAAAACCACGTCTTTGAGCCCATCGTATTTTTTGAGCGCCGCCACGCGCAACTCTTCGGTGTCGAACCTACCCTCAAACGCCTCGTCCGAGAGCTTTTTCGCCGCAAACACGACTTGAACGGGATAACGCAGGTTTTTCATATCCCCAAACGCCTTGCCCGATTGCCGCGTGCCGAAAAAGTCGCCACTGCCGCGCATCTCTAAATCCTTTTCCGCTATCTTGAACCCGTCTGCCTCGTTTTTGAGCGTGAGTAATCTCTCTTTCGCCGTGTCCCCGTCCGTGCCCATAAGCAAAAAGCAATAACTTTTTTCCGCACCGCGCCCAACCCGTCCGCGCAACTGATGCAGTTGCGAAAGTCCGAACCGCTCGGCGTTGAGGATAATCATAATCGTTGCGTTCGGCACGTCCACACCCACCTCGATTACCGTCGTGGACACGAGGCAATCGTATTCGCGGTTTTTGAACGCCGCCATAATCTCCGCTTTTTCTTTGTCTTTCATGCGACCGTGCAACAGCGCAAACCGCACGCTCGGAAGCCTGCCTTTGAGCTCCTCGTATAGCTCCGTTACGCTGATAATCGAGCCCTCTTCGTCGTCGTCAATCTTTGCGCACACGAAATACGCCTGTTTGCCCGCTCGCGTTTCTTTCTCCACGTAGGAGAGCATATCGTCGTATTTAGACGGCGGTACGATACCCGTCGAAATTTCCTGTCTTGCTTTGGGCTTGTCGGGAATGGTCGTAACGTCCAAATCGCCGTAGAACACGAGCGAAAGGGTGCGCGGAATGGGCGTTGCGCTCATCACGAGCATATCGACTCCCTCCCCTTTTTCCGCGAGCGCGTTGCGTTGCGCCACGCCGAAACGGTGCTGTTCGTCGCAAACAATCAGCGCGAGCGAGGGGATTTGAACGTCGCCTTGAAAAATGGCGTGCGTGCCGCAGATAATATCGATTTCGCCGCGTTTGAGCTTGTCTTTCAGCTCCCGCTTTTCTTTCGCCGACACACCGCCTGCCAAATACCCGATTTTGTATTCGGGGAAATATTTTTGGAGCAGGGCATAGTTTTGCGCCGCAAGCACCTCCGTCGGCGATAAATACGCCGCCGAATACCCGCTTTTGACCGCCATAAAAATCCCGCAAAGCGCCACCGCCGTTTTACCGCTACCGACGTCGCCTTGCAACAACCTGTTCATTTTCGTGGGGGCGTTGAGGTTGGTATAAATGTCGTTGACCGCCTTTTTCTGTCCGTCTGTAAACGCAAACCCGAACCGCGCGGAAAACGCCTTGACCTCTGCCGCCGAAACGCCGTATTTGTGCAACCGCGCCTCTTCCTTGCCCCCTTTTATGATTTTGAACGCGGACACGAGCACGAAATATTCTTCCAGCGCAATACGTTCAGACGCGAGCGCTTTCGTTTTTTCGTCGGGGGGATTGTGTACGTCGAAATAGGATTTCGCCAAAGACGGAAGATTGTATTTTTGTATAATTTGGCGGGGAATAACGCTGTCGATATTTACTTTTCCAAGCGCCTCTTTTACCGCGTCGCGCACAATCTTTTGCGTGAGCTTGCCCCTTAAGGGGTACACGGGTAAAATACCTTTTAGCCGCACGTTTCTATCAAGCGGCTCAAACGACGGGTTTACCATAGAAATTTGCCCGAATTTGTTTTGCACTCTGCCGTAGAACAAATACTCCCCCGCTTTGAGCTTTTGCGCGACGTAGGGCTGGTTAAACCACACCGCCGTGAACGCGAAACCGTCTTGATTACAAAAGGCTCTAACGACTTTTCGGGGGCTTGAAAAATTGACGGGTGCAAGGCGCGTAACCTCGCATGCAACAAGCAACACGTCGTTATGATAAGCGGTTTTTAGGGAATGACGTTCCGTCAAATCAAGGTGGGCGCGCGGAAACAGCTTGACGAGGTCTTCCGCCTCGAAAACGCCAAGCTTGTTAAATTCCTTTTCCCGTTTTTCTCCAACGTTTTTCAGCGCGGAAAGTTTCATATCGCTCCTTTCTAAACCCTATCCAAAAAGGCGGACATTGTTCATACCCGCCTTTGTTTTTATTCTGTATATTTATGCAATTATTCCAAAGACAGTATATAATAATACACAGACTGTCCGCCGTTGTGGAAATCTACGTCGCAATCAGGGTATTTCTCCGCAATCGTCGCGCAGAGTGCCTCCGCTTCTTCTTCTTTGACGTCCTCGCCGTAGTACAGCGTAATCATTTGGTGGAAATCTTCTTTCATTCTGCCAATCAGCTTTAACACCGTTTCTTCGACGGAATGGGATTTCGCCAAAATCTTTTTATCGTCCAAGCCGATAATGTCGCCCTCTTTGATAGAGAACCCGTTGAGCGAGGTGTTGCGCACCGCGTAGGTTACCTGTCCCGCTTTCACGTTGTCGAGTGCGTGAATCATATTCGTCTTGTTTTCTTCCGCGCTCGTTTCGGGGTCGAATTCTAACGCCGCCGCAAAGCCTTGCGGTACGTTCTTGGTCGGAATGACGTGAATGGTCTTGTTTTCCACGAGTGCTTTCGCCTGCTCCGCCGCAAGGATAATGTTTTTGTTGTTGGGGAAGACGAAAATGTGCTCGGCATTGATTTTTTGCGCCTCCGTCGCGATGTCGCTTGCGCTCGGGTTCATGGTCTGTCCGCCTTCGATAATCCTATCCACCGTCAAATCGCGGAATATATCCGAAAGCCCTGCGCCCGTACAAATCGCGAGCATGCCCATTTCCTTCTTCTCCGCCTCCATTTTCGCTTTAAGTTGGCGGTTTTGTTCTAACATGTTTTCAATTTTGGGTCTGTCAAGCTCGCCGAGCTCCAACGCATACGTGAGCGCTTTGCCCGGTTGGTTGGTGTGCACGTGTACTTTGACAAGCTCCAAATCACCGATACAAATTACGCTATCGCCGATAGACATCAGTCTTTCACGCAGTCTGTCGATTGCCGAAAGCGTCGTGCTCTTTTTCAGATTGATAATGAAAAATTCGGTACAATAGGCGAATTGAATTTCGCCCAAATCCATATTGATAATGCTGGAATTGTCGCCAAACTCCGCCGTTTCCTCGCCTGCGTCCTCTTCGATTGCCGATTCTGCGATTTCCTCGCCCGTAAGCTCGCTCGCAAAGCCTTTGATAATCGTCATAAGTCCCACGCCGCCCGAGTCGACAACGCCTGCCTTTTTGAGCACGGGGAGCAATTCGGGCGTCAACGCAAGCGCGCGCTCGCCCTCTGCAATCACGTCTTTGAAGAACTCTTCAAAGTTCTTTTTCTTGCCCGCAACTTTCGGAGCAATTTCGCTCATCATGCGGATAACCGTTAAAATCGTGCCTTCTTTGGGCACGGACACCGCGCCATAGGCAACCTTCGTACCCTGTTCAAGGGCTTTTGCAAACGTCTTGACGTCCACTTCCTTTTCGCATTTGCCCAACACGGAACAAATACCTTTGAGGATTTGGGAGAGTATAACGCCCGAATTACCTCTTGCGCCTTTAAGCGCGCCTCTCGACACGCTGTTACACACCTCTGAAAACGCGTTCGAGGGGCAAGCCGTCAGCTCGCGCACCGCCGATTGCATGGTCAACGACATATTCGTACCCGTATCGCCGTCGGGAACAGGGAACACGTTGAGTGCGTCTACTTTGGCGCGATTGAGTTCGAGCTGTTTTGCGCCGACGAGTATCATCTTCCGAAATTCGGTGCTGTTTATCGTTTTATGCATTAGAAAAATGCTCCTTAATTATCAAATTTTAGTAAAAATCTTGTGCGTAATCACGCACGAAAAAACGCGCGAACCGTCTTTCTGTCGCGCCGAGATTGTTCAGAGTTTGACGCCGATAACGTTTACGTTGACCGTATCCACAATCATACCCGTAAACCCTTCGACTTTGTATTTAATCGCTTCTTTCAGCGATTCCGCTACGGCGATAATCGACACGCCGTATTTAATGATTACGTAAACGTCGATATAAATACGGTTGCCCGACGTCGTAACTTTCACGCCCTTTCCGCCGACGTCCTTTTTAAGGAGCGCAGCAAGATTATCGGTAAAGCGGCGAGAAACCGTTTCCACGATACCGTAGGATTCGAGCGCGGTGTGCGACGCGACCTTTGCAATCGAAAGGTCGGATATGGAAATTTTACCGTAAGCGTTGTTCGTATTGACTGACATACTTATTCTCCGTTTTACTTATTCCATTTTACACTATTTCCATACTTTTGGCAAGTACTTTTCCAAAAAAATTGAAATTTTTTTATTTTTTGTTTTTTTAGGCGTGAAATCGATTGATTTTTCTTCTTAAAAATGCTATATTATTATTGCTCGTTTTTGCGTAGCGTTTTTTACGGACGGAAAACAGCGTCGTTTTTATCCACTAACTACGGCAAAATTATCCCAAAATCGGAGGTGTCAATATGTCAAGAGTATGCAATATCTGCGGAAAAGGTCAAGCAACGGGAAACAACGTGAGCCACTCGAACCGTAAGACGAGAAGAACTTTCAAGGTGAACGTTCAAAAGATTTCCTACGTGGAAAACGGTAAAGAAACGAACGGTTACGTTTGCGCACGCTGCATCAAAACGCTTAAAAAAGCAGACTAATCTTTTTTCATTGAAAAAACAACCCGACTTGTTCTCGCAACAAGTCGGGTTTTGTCGTTCTCTTTTTTGCTTATTTTTTCAACGCCGCGAGCGTTTTCGCCCTGTCAGGCGCGTTAAACACCGCACTCCCTGCGACGATTACGTTCGCCCCCGCCGCCTTGATTTCTTCGACGTTGTCTAACGTTACGCCGCCGTCTATCTGCAAATCGATTGCCTTGCCGCTCGCCTCGATTATTTTGCGCACCTGACGGAGCTTGCCCAGCGCATCGGGAATAAATTTCTGCCCGCCAAAGCCGGGAAATACGCTCATTACAAGCACCATATCGCAAAGCGGAATGACGTCCGCTATTTTTTCCACAGGCGTGTCGGGATTGATGACCGCGCCGCATTTCACGCCCGTCGATTTAATCAGCTCTAACGTTTCCCGTAAATTCTCCTTGCTCGCCTCGTAGTGTACGGTAATTATATCCGCACCCGCTTTTGCAAAGCGTTCGACGTATTTTTCGGGGTTTACAATCATCAAATGACAATCGAGCGGGAGCTTGGTGCATTTGCGAATATCTTGTATCATTTTAATCCCAAACGTAATGTTGTTGACGAATACGCCGTCCATCACGTCGCAATGGACTAAATCCGCGCCGTTTTGTTCGAGGGATTGCACCTCTTCGCCCATTCTTGAAAAGTCCGCCGACAAAATAGACGGCGCGATTTTTATTTTCGTTTGATTATTCATTCGTATTCTCCTTTATGTGTTCGTTATGTATGGATTTGTTATGGTCGCCTATGATATGATAACGGAATATCGAAACGACGTTTGCCGTCAGTTCAAACACGTAGCTGAGCGACGTGAAAATTGCCGCACCCACCAGCGTGTTATATAAGATAGAAAGAACGGTCGGTGCGAGCATCGTAAAACGTACGATTTTCAAATTGCGAATTCGGAAGATAAACGCATACATCACAAGTGCCGCCAAGCACATCAAATCAAGCGGCTTGAACGCTTGCGTGTTAGTAACAAAATACGAGGCGACCGTTACGCCCGCAAAGACGAACGCAAGCCAAATCGGTGCCGTTTCGTCTTTTTGCTCGTAAACAAAAAACGTCAAGGTACGCGCAAGCCCACACGTGACACCAAGCATGGCGAAATAATTACATTCAAAGAAATAGGAAATCGCCAAAAACAAAATACACAACGCCTGAAAACTCAAATATAGGCTTTTCTTTTTCACAAAATACGCGCACACGACGAACGCCATTGCAAAAAAGCTGGCAATGAGCGCTAAAATCGGATTATCCATTTTCTTCCTCCGTTTTCTCTAAATAACTCGCGCGGAGCTGTCCGCACGCACCGCCTATATCCACGCCGATTTGTCTGCGCAACGTCGCCGACAAACCGCCCTTTTCCAGCCTACCCAAAAACCGATACGCCGCCTTTTCGTCTAGCGCTTTGAGCGAGCGTTCTTTGACCTCGTTCAAGCGGATAAGATTGACGTGGCAGGGCTTGCCTTTGAGGAGCTTGACGAGCGCGTCGGCGTGCGCCTCGTCGCAATTTTCGCCCGCTATCAGGGTGTATTCGAAATAATAGCGTCTGCCCGTCTTTTCAAAAAAGTAATCGCAAGCTTTCAAAATATCGGCTATCTTGTACGCCTTTGCAACGGGCATTGTCCTTGCCCTTGCCATATCCTCCGTCGCGTGCAGGGAAACGGTCAGATTGAGCGGAATACCCTCGTTTGCCAAATCGTACATTTTCGGGACTAACCCGCAAGTGGAAAGAGAAACGTTCCGCGCGCTGATATTCAGCCCCTCCGCCGCCGTCAAATTGCGGAGAAACCGGAGCACGTTTTCATAGTTATCGAGCGGCTCGCCGCTACCCATCAGTACGACGTTGGTAACCGCGCGCCCGTTCGTTACGCCTGCCGTTTCCGCCTTATGCAACGCGTTCACGACAAGGATTTGCGACAGAATTTCCCCCGCCGTTAAATTGCGCACCAAACCGCCGAGCGTGGAGGCGCAAAATTTACAGCCCATACGACACCCGACCTGCGTGGATACGCATTGTGTGTAACCGTATTTATATTTCATCAAAACGCCCTCAATCAAGTTGCCGTCGGCAAGTTCAAAGAGGTATTTTTCCGTGCCGTCGGTAGAATGGAAAATTTCCTTGATTTTGACGGGGTTATCCTCGTAGTCCTCTTGCAAACGGGCTTTTAAGGACTTCGGAATGGAAGTAATTTCCGACGTCGCTTTGCCCTGCATAAGCCCCTCGAAAAGCTGTTTTGCGCGGAATTTCTTTTCCCCGAGCGACAATATTAAAGTTTCCGTTTCCGCAAACGTTAAATCCTGTAAAATTCTTTTCATTTTCGCCTCATTTTACACACGTAGAACCCCGCGCCAAACGCCGCGTCGGGCAAGAACTGTAACCCGAATTTTTTCTTATCGTGGGCAAGCGGACTGTCGATAGTTTCCACTTCGTAATCAGAGTTCGCCGCTAAAAATTCCCCGACGATTTGAGCGTTTTCCGCCTCAAAAAGCGAACAGGTGGAATAATACAGAGCGCCGCCTTTTTTCACGTATTGCGCGCACGTTTGTAAAATGGATTTTTGCGCTTTTGCAAGCGCGGCAAAATCCTCCTGCTTTCTAAAAAACTTGATGTCGGGATTTTCACTCACCGTGCCGAACCCCGAACAGGGCACGTCGCACAGCACCGCGTCGAATTTCTCTGCATAGTTTTCGTCGAATACGGAGCTATCCTTTTGGAGTTCTTGCACGTTCTCCACGCCCATTCTTTGCTTATACTGTCCTATCAGCGACACGCGGTGTTCATGGAGCTCGAACGAGGTTACGCTTTGGCATTTCCCCGCAAGCAAGACGGATTTTCCGCCGGGTGCGCCGCAGGCGTCGAGCAAGCTTTCACACGGCGCAACGCAAGCGCAAATTGCGATACTGCCCACCGATTGAAAGGTGTAGTCGCCCCTGTCAAAGCCCTCGTCGCGCGTGAAGTTCTCAAAGATATAATTATTTTCAAACGGTGTTTGGATATGCGGTTTTTGTAAATATTTTTCCGCGTTTTTCACGAACCGTACGGACACACCCGAAGAAGTCGCCGCCGCAATCTTCTCCGCTCTTGCACCGTATTCTTTTTTCAGCCACGCATACGCATACGCGGGATAGGAAAGTGCAATCGCTTTGCCCTCGTCCGTATTCGGCAACGCCGCCTTGACCGCCGCCAAGTCAAACCTACGCAAAAAGGCGTTGACAAACCCGCTCGCGCCCGCTTTGCCGAGCTTTTTACAAAGCTCCACCGCGCAATCGGTTACCATATACCGCTTTTTGTCCATATAAATCAGCATATACAGCGAGATTTTCAGAATAAGCCGCACGGCAAACTTGGGGCTTTTGGGGGCATAGTGCTTGATACAGAAATCGAAAAAGCCGTCGTTTTCCAACACGCCGTAGACGATTTTAACCGTACGCGTGCGGTATTGTTCCTCAATATACGTATCGGCGACTGCCTGTTTCAAATGCGCGCCGCCTTGATAGATTTTCGTCAGGATTTGAAAGGGGTCGTAAACGGGATTGCTTAACATTCGAATTTTTGTCCTTTTTGTACTTTTCGACCGTTGAGGAAATCCCCGCCGCTCATTCGTTTGCCGCCGCTCGCTTGCACCTCGACAAGCTTGACTGCTCCGTCGCCGCATTTAACGAGCAAGCCGCGTTTGGGTTTATCCGTTAAAATTTCGCCGTTTGCCGCGCCCGTAAACTCTGCACCCGCCTCTGCAATTTCCGCGCGGTAGACGTTGATTTGCGCGCCCGCCACCACGCCGAACGCGACGGGGTCGGGGTTCATAGCGCGAACCAAATTCACGATTTCCTTTGCTGTTTTGGAGAAATCAATTTTCGCCTGTTCTTTGGTTATTTTCCGCACGATACGCACGTTCTCTGTGCTTTGCGGCGTCAAGCGATACGCGCCCGTTTCCAAGAGCTTAACCGCTTTGACAATCACGTTTGCACCCATTTGAGAAAGCCGCGCCGCAAGCTCGCCGCACGTTTCCGTCGGCGTGATTTCCGTGCGTTCTTCAAGGAGTATATCTCCACAGTCGAGCCCAAGCTCCGTTTTCATAACGCACACGCCCGTCTGCGTTTCGCCTGCCAAAAGACAGCTTTGCATGGGCGACGCGCCGCGATACTGCGGCAACAAGCCCGCGTGGATATTCCACACGCCTTTATTAAATACGTCCAAAACCTCTTGCGTTAAAATCTGACCGTAGGCGCAGGTTACGAGCAGTTCGCAGCCAAGCGCGCGCACCGTTTCGATTTCGTCTTTGATTTTATGCGGTTGTAAAACGGGCAAGCCGCATTCGGTTGCAAACGCCTTGACGGGCGGCGGCGTTAAAACGCCTTTCCGGCCTTGCGGCTTATCCTCTTGCGTAATCACGCCAACGATTTCAAAACCGTGCTCTATCAACGCTTTGAGCGGTGCAACAGCGAATTCGGGCGTGCCTGCGTATACGATTTTCATCTGCCTTTCTCCGTTAATTTTTTTCGATATGCGTTGCTTTGTCGATATATAAAATCCCGTCTAAATGGTCAAGCTCGTGGCAAATTGCGCGCGCAAAAAAGCCCTTTGCCTGCAACAAATGCTTTTCGCCCGTCCTATCCTGATACGCCACTTTGACTTTCATAGGACGGGACACGACGCCGCTTTTGCCGCGTACGGACAGACAGCCTTCCCAGCCCGTCTGCTCGCCTTTTTGCGCAACGATTACGGGATTGACAAGTTCATAATAGCCGTCCTCGACGTCCACCACCGCCACACGACGGAGCACACCTACCTGCGGCGCAGCAAGCCCTGCGCCCTCTTCCTTTTTCACCGTTTCTTTCATATCGTCTAAAAGCCGACAAAGACTCTCGTCGAACGTTTCAACGGGAAAGCATTTTTGTCTTAATACGTCGTCGCCGACCTGTACTACGTTTCGAATTGCCATATTGTTTTTCTCCTTAACCAAGTCAATGTAATCCGAACCCGATTTTGAGCACCGAATTTTGCGTTATTCTGCGTTGAAACCCTTGACAAACCGTTCAGGTTTGCCATCGGCTTTCGCCTTGCCTATCGCTAAAATTCGGTTGCTGAAAATTGCTTCGCACCTCAAAAGAGAAATTTTCGTGATATTTTTGGCGAGAAGGAAGCAATTATACTGTACGTATTATAATGACGCCGAGCCTAAAAGAGCCGAAAAGTTCCTTTTTAGGCTGGTTCGGATTATACTGACTTGGTTAACTTAAATTCGCGGGATTTTCCTCTACCGACACAAGCGCGTCGCGACTACGCGCGTTTTCGCACGCGGCGTAGATTTCGGGCAGAACGGAATTGTCGCAAAGGCGCATCAGCACTTGATAGCGGT
>JAFTKT010000014.1 GCA_017453145.1 Clostridia bacterium | reverse complement strand
TGGGAAGTAATGGGCTCAACCCTGCCCTCGCCCTTTATGACAATGGCGCTCATTCCGCTTGCGTGCTTGCCTGAAACACGCCTTACAAATCGCGGGCTTGTTGACCGCCGCGCTTTCCGTTTTGAAAACCTTATTATGGAAGAGTAATTTCATAAAGCTAACCAAACGCCGAACGGTTGCACCGTTCGGCGTTTGGTTAGCTTTATGAAATTACTCTTCCATAATAAGGTTTTCAAAACGGAAAGTGCGGCAGTCAACAAGCCCGCGATTTGTAAGGCGTGTTTCAGGCAAGCACGCAAGCGGAATGAGCGCCATTGTCATAAAGGGCGAGGGCAGGGTTGAGCCCATTACTTCCCAAGCCCTTTCAAGCTTGGCGACTTTTTTGCTCATTACTTCGAGCGGCTCGTCGTTCATAAGCCCCGCAATCGGAAGGGGAACAAGCCCGAGCACTTCACCGTCCACAACGGCAACCATGCCGCCGCCGCATTCAATCAACGTGTTCGCGGCAAGCGCCATATCGCTATCGTTTGTACCAACGACGAGCAGATTGTGCGCGTCGTGTGCGACCGTTTGCGCAAGCGCGCCTTTCTTAATCCCAAATCCTTTGACGAACCCGCGACCGACCGTGCCTGTTTCATGGTGGCGTTCAAAGACGGCAACTTTCAAAATATCGCGCTTGGCGTCCGCCTGCAACAAGCCGTCTAAAACAGGCATTTCAAGATGTCTGTCAATCGTTCCCACGCGCGCGGGAATAACTTCCATAACGTGCACTTTAACCGTAGCTTTATCGCTCTTTACAGGGATATTAAACGCCTCCGGCATAATCTCGTTCAAATGCATCGATTCTTTCGCCTTTTGCGGATAGGAATAGGGCGCAAACGCCTTGACGAGTTTTCCGTCTTTGGCGACAAGCTCGCCGTCGATAAACGTTTCCGTAACGTGGCAGTTGGACAAGTCGTCGATTAACACCATATCCGCGCATTTCGAGGGCGTTACCGAGCCCATATCATGGTCGAGCTGGAAACATTGCGCCACGTTGATTGTTACCATTTGAATAGCGGTAACGGGGTCGATGCCCTCTTCAATCGCGCGTTTAACGATATAGTCGAGATGCCCGTTCGTTTGCAGGGTGTTCGGGTGCGTGTCGTCGGAGATTAAGCACGCGAAACGGGAATCTACCTCGTGGCGGGTAATCGCCTTTGCAACCTCTTTCAAATCGTGCCAAGCCGAGCCCTCGCGGAGCATGGCGTACATACCCAAACGCATTTTAGCGAGCGCATCCTCCTCGCGCGTGGATTCGTGGCAACAACGTACACCCGACGCAATATAAGCGTTCAAGCCCTTGTCCGTTTCAGGCAAGGAATAGTGTCCCGTCGCAATTTTACCCGCTTTAAGCGTTTCGCCAACGATATTATGCGTACGTTCATCCGCGCCGAGAATACCGGGAAAATTCATCATTTCACCCAAGCCCACGCAGGAATCCCAAAGCATGGTTTGTGCGACCTCTTCAGGTCCGATATTCGCGCCCGTGTCCTCAAAACCAGGCACAGCAGGTACGCAGGAGGGGGTCGTGAGCATGGCTTTGAGCGGCGTGCGTTTCGCATCCTCTAACATATAATTCACACCGTCCAAGCCGAGCACGTTACATATTTCGTGCGGGTCCATAAAAATACCGCTTGTGCCGTGTGTAAGAACGGCTTTTGCGTATTCGCCGACGGTAAGCATAGAGGATTCGACGTGAATGTGTCCGTCCATAAACGCAGGCGCGAGATATTTCCCGCTTGCGTCGATAACCTGTGTCTTTTCGCCGATACAGTGCTTGCAGTCGCCGACCATAGCGATTCTTCCCTTTGCGACGGCAACGTCAACGTTTTCTATAATCTCTTTCGTGCATACGTTGACAAGCTTTGCGTTCGTGATAACAAGCTCGGCTTTTTCAAGACCTGCGGCAACCTTGACCAAATCTTTGGAAACTTCCCAAAGTGGATATTTACAGAATTTGTTGAGCATAATATACCTCGCTTTTATTATTTAGTTCATTTGGTGCAGTTCTTCGAATCTGTTTTCCAAGAACCGTTTTACGTCGTAGTCCTGATGATAAATCAAATACGTCGTAACGTTCGGCGCGGTGAAATCTTTGAGCGCAACCTCTTCGAGTGTGCCGCTTTCCAGCTTATCTTTAACGAGCTTATAAGGCAGAAACGAATACCCTAACCCTTTTTCAAGATAGGGGATAATTTTCGAAGAATTATCTACGTCCAAACGGAACACGTGATTTTTAGGGAAGAGCGAACGGATAAACACGCCCGCTTCGCTCAACGTGAAATCGCACAAAAGATAGGGCACTTTTGCAAGTTGCGTTTTGCTCACGCCGTCGGGATACTCGTTATGCCCTTTGCCGCAAACAAGCACCACGCGGTCAACGTCGTAGACGTCGCAGGCATACCCCAAGCGTTTCAAGGGAACGGCGGAAAAGACCATATCGAGCATATTATCCTGTAACTGCTGAATTAAATCGAGGGAATGTCCGAGCGTAACATTGATGGAGGTAATAGCATTGTCCTTCAAACATTCGTCGATAAGCGGCTTGACGTAGGTTTCATAAGTCGCGTTGATTGCTCCGACGGAGAATTTACGGCTATGTAAATCGAGTGCGTTCATTTCTTCCATAGACGTGTCTTGGAGTTCTAAAATACGCTGTGCGTAGCGCAAGAAAATTTCGCCTGCCTCCGTGAGGGTAACCGTTTTCGAACTGCGTGAAAACAAACGCTTTCCAAGTTCTTTTTCAAGCTCGCTAATGCGGTTTGTAACCGTCGATTGCGCAATAAACAGCTGTTCGGCGGCAAGGGTGAAGTTTTTTACTTTCGACAAATAAATAAATGTTTTGAGTTCTTCTGTGTTCATAGAAATTTTTGATTATCCTTATCGATTTTATCTATTATAATCATTATAACGGTAAATCAACAAAAAGGCAACTAAATAGGCGCGGTTATGATAAAAATGATAAAAAAATTTCCGTTTTTTTGCATTTTTTACGTTTGATAATTGACAAAAAAACGCAAAAAGAGTATACTGTATAAAAAACAGAGGTGGCGCGAATGAGCACGGTTAGCGAAAGAGTAAAAAGAATAAAAGAGGAAATTGCCGCAGGAAACGGCTACGGCGAACGGGTTACGCTCGTTGCGGCAACGAAAATGCAGACGGTAGAAACGATTAACGAGGCGATTTGCGCGGGGGTGGACGCGGTCGCGGAGAATAAAGCGCAAGAATTCCGTGATAAGAACGATTTGCTTTTGCCTTGCCCCCGTCATTTTATCGGGCATATACAGACGAATAAATTGAAATACCTCGTCGGCAAAGTGGAATTGTTTCATTCCTGCGCGCGAGACGAGCTTGCCGAAGAGCTTGCGCTGCTTTCCCGCAAACGCGGCGTTTGTTCGGGCGTGCTTATCCAAGTCAATATCGGGGAAGAGGCGAGCAAGGGCGGATATTCGTTTGCTTTGGCAAAACAAACGCTCGAACGGCTTTCCCAAACGGAGGGATTATGCGTGAAGGGCGTGATGGCAATGCTCCCCGATTCGGAAGACGAAAGCATGTTGCGCGCTCTTGCGCAAAAAATGCGCGGGTTATACGAATGGGCGAAAACGAATATTAAAACCGTCGAATATTTATCAATGGGAATGAGCGGCGACTATAAACTTTGTCTGCAAGAGGGCAGCAATATGATTCGGCTCGGTTCAACGATTTTCGGCGCGAGAAATTACGGATAAAAGGCGGTTGGAATGATGAAAAGAGAACCCTATACGGACGGTTACGCATTGATTACGGGCGCAACGGGCGGGCTTGGCAAAGCGTTTGCACACACTTTGGCGAAACGTGGCGCAAGATTAATTCTCACGGGCAGGAGCGAAGAAAAGCTGATTGCCTTAAAGAACGAGCTTTTGACAAAATACGCCGTGTCAGAAGTGTTATATTTTGCCGCCGACCTTGCGGACGAGGCAGGCAGGGGCGCGTTGATGTCGCAAATCAAGGCAAAAGCCTGCGCAATCCGATTGCTCGTAAACGCGGCGGGGGCAGACGTGCAAAAACCGTTTGCCGAGTACACGCAGGAAAAATTGATTTTCCAAACCCGCGTCAATTTCGAGGCGGCAGTTTCGCTTTGCCGTTTTGCCTATGAAAACCGCGCGGCGCGTTTAGAAATTATCAATATTGCAAGCGTATCGGGGCTTTATCCTATGCCGTATTTTGCCCTTTACAGCGCGACGAAAAGTGCGCTGACGTCCTTTTCCGTTGCTTTGCGCGAAGAGTGGAAAAAAGACAACGTTGCGGTAACGGCAATTTTGCCTGGCGCAATGCCTACGCGCGCGGATATAAAGGAACAAATCAAAGGACAGGGGCTTTGGGGCAAGCTTGCCGCAAAATCCCCCGAAAGCGTCGCGGAATATTCCCTGAAAGCCGTGCGAAAAAACAAACGCAAAGCGATTGTCGGCTTTTGGAATAAGCTTATGCGCGTAGGTACGGCGATTTTGCCGCAAAGCTGGAAACTGCGTTTTATCGCCAAGCGTTGGAGTAAAATCAAAAAAGATGCGTTTTAACAGAAAAAAAGCGTAAAATTCAAAAAAGGTGCGTTCAAATCCTTGACAAACGCACCTTTTTTATGTATAATCGATATAATAAATCTAAAAATTAAATACAATCGAAAAACAAAATGGAAACAATCGAAAAAATAAAATGAGAGTAGGAGACGAGTTATGATTGAATTAAATCCTTCGAGTAATTTGTTGGAACAAGACCCTTACGAATACGAATTACAAGACGTGCCGCAGGCGCAACTTTTCCGTGATATTTATCCCTATGATGAAATCCCGAAAACGCCGTTTAACCACCGTCGCGTGCCTATGAACATGCCCAAAGAAATTTGGCTCACGGACACGACGTTTCGCGACGGCCAGCAATCGCGCGCGCCGTATACGTCTAAACAAATCGTCGAGATTTATAAAATGTTGGCAAGGCTTGGCGGTGAAAAAGGCATTATTCGTCAAAGCGAATTTTTCGTGTATACGAAGAAAGACAGACAGGCTTTGGAAGAATGTATGGCGCTTGGCTACCGTTTTCCCGAGATTACGACTTGGATACGCGCAAAGAAAGAGGATTTTGCGCTCGTACACGATATAGGCATCAAAGAAACGGGCATTTTAGTCAGCTGTTCCGATTATCATATTTTCAAGAAACTGAATATGACGAGGCGGCAAGCCTACGACCATTATTTATCCGTCGTCAAGCAAGCGTTTGAGGCGGGAATATCCCCCCGTTGCCACCTCGAAGACTTAACGCGCGCCGATTTCTACGGGTTTGTCGTGCCTTTTGTCAACGCCTTGATTGATTTGTCCAAAGAGGCGGGCGTTCCCGTGCGTATCCGTATGTGCGATACAATGGGCTACGGTCTGCCGTATACGGGCACGGCGTTGCCGCGTAGTGTGCCGGGTATCGTATACGGCTTGCATCACTATTCGGAGGTTACGTCCGAAATGCTCGAATGGCACGGTCATAACGATTTTTATATGGGCGTAGCAAACGCCGTGAGTGCGTGGTTATACGGCGCAAGCGGCATCAACTGTTCCTTGCTTGGTATCGGTGAGCGGACGGGGAACGTGCCTTTGGAGGCAATGATTATGCAATACGCGTCTTTACGCGGTACGCTGGACGGCATGGACACGACCGTGATTACGGAGATTGCGGAATATTTCAAAAAAGAACTTGGCTACGACATTCCGCCCATGACGCCGTTCGTGGGGAGCGCGTTCAATTTAACGCGTGCGGGCGTACATGCCGACGGTATGATGAAAGACGCGGAAATTTATAATATTTTCGACACCGAAAAAATCCTCAAACGCCCTGCGGAAGTTTCGATTTCCAACACGTCGGGGCTTGCGGGTATCGCCTATTGGATAAACAATCATTTCAAACTTCCAAGCGAAAAGCAGGTAGGCAAGAAAGATTGGATTGTGCAAGAAATGAAAGGTCGCATTGACGAGCTGTATGCCGACGGCAGAACGACGGTCATGGGCGAAGAAGAACTCGAAACGTTGTTCCGTACGTTGAGCGAGGATGGGCGTTGTCATTTGAACTGGTTTGAATTATAAGGAGTATAAATATATAATGGGTTATACGATTGCACAAAAAATTATTAAAAATCATCTCGTTAGCGGTGAAATGACGGTGGGGTAGGAAATCGGCTTAAAAATCGACCAAACGCTCACACAGGACGCGACGGGCACAATGGCGTATTTACAGTTCGAGGCAATGGGCATTGAACGCGTGAAAACGGAGCTTTCCGTTGCCTATATCGACCATAACACCTTGCAGGCAGGCTTTGAAAACGCCGACGACCACCGCTATATCCAAACGGTAACCAAAAAACACGGCATACGCTTTTCCCGTCCTGGAAACGGCATTTGCCATCAGGTACATTTGGAGCGGTTCTCCGCACCGGGTAAAACGCTGATAGGCTCCGATTCCCATACGCCGACGGCAGGCGGTATCGGTATGCTCGGTATGGGCGCGGGCGGTTTGGACGTCGCAGTGGCAATGGGCGGCGGCACGTATTACATAACGATGCCGAAAATGATTAAAATCAATCTCACGGGCAAGCTTTCCGATTACGTGAGTGCAAAAGACGTCATTTTAGAAGTTTTGAGAATTCTCGGTGTGAAAGGCGGCGTAGGCGCGATTGTCGAATACGGCGGCGAGGGCGTGAAAACGCTTTCCGTTCCGCAACGCGCGACGATAACGAATATGGGCGCAGAGCTTGGCGCGACGAGCTCGATATTCCCCTCTGACGAAGTAACCAAAGCCTTTCTTGCGGCGGAGGGTAGAGTAGAGGATTATACGGAGCTTTCCTCCGACCCCGATGCGGAATACGACGCGGAGTACACCGTTGATTTATCCGCACTCAAACCGCTTGCGGCATGTCCGCACAGCCCCGACAACGTGAAAGCTGTTTCCGAGCTTGCAGGCATGAAAATCAATCAGGTCTGTATCGGCTCTTGCACCAACTCGTCTATGCTCGATATGCTCACGGTAGCGGCAATTCTGAAAGGCAAGACGGTGCATCCAAGCGTAAGTCTTTCCATTTCACCGGGTTCGAAGCAAGTCTATACCATGCTTGCGGAATGCGGCGCGCTTGCCGATTTAATCAATGCGGGCGCAAGAATTTTAGAGTGCGCGTGCGGACCCTGTATCGGTATGGGCTTTTCCCCGCAATCGGCGGGCGTGAGCTTGCGCACTTTTAACCGTAACTTTTTAGCGCGTAGCGGCACGGCGGATGCACAGGTGTATCTCGTATCCCCCGAAACGGCGGCGGCGTCAGCTTTGACGGGCGTATTTACCGACCCGACGACGCTTGGAAACGCGCCTGAAATCGTTCTACCGACTACCTTCAAAATTAACGATAATCTCATCGAACTGCCCGCAACAGCAGAGGAAATGCAAAACGTGCAAGTAGAACGCGGACCGAACATTAAGCCTATTCCCGTCGGAAAACCGCCTGAAAAGGACTTGCGCGCCGAGCTAATCCTCAAAGTCGGCGACGATATAACGACCGACCATATCATGCCCGCAGGCACGAAAGTTTTGCCTTATCGTTCCAACGTTCCGAAATTATCCGAATTTTGTTTCACGGTTTGCGACAAGGCGTTCCCCGAACGCGCAAAAGCCAAAGGCGGCGGCGTGATTTTAGGCGGCGCGAACTACGGACAGGGCTCGTCGAGAGAACACGCCGCGCTCGTGCCCTTGTATTTGGGGATTAAGGCGGTGGTAGCAAAGAGCTTTGCCCGCATACACGTTGCCAACTTAATCAATTTCGGTATCGTGCCTATGACGCTGAAAAATCCCGAAGATTACGATTTATTCGACGAGGGCGACGAGCTTGTTATCAACGG
>JAFTKT010000013.1 GCA_017453145.1 Clostridia bacterium | reverse complement strand
TAGCGGAAAAGGCGAAAGCGGATAAAAAGAACGACGGCGACGGTGAAATTAAAATGGCGGTGGCGAAAAAACAGGGCGAATGGACGTTGCTTTCCCTGCCGTTTGAGGAATATAAATCGGTGCTTAAAAAAGTGATTGCAAAGAGTGAACGGGAGGGGCAGGTATGAAAGTAATTCCTTCGGTGGACGTTTTTGAGGGAGAGTTTGAACTGCCTGGTGATAAATCGGTTACGCACCGCGCGATTATGTTCAACGGTGGCGCAGAAGGCGAGGCGGTGATTACCAACGCGCTGATGGGCGAGGATTGCTTGTCTACGTGTCGGTGTATGCGTTCGCTCGGCGCGAAAATTGAAATTGACGGCACGACCTTGCGTGTGCAGGGTACGCCGCGTTTTCGGCGGGGCGTTGCGCTTAACTGTGGGAATTCGGGCACGACAATACGGCTTTTGACGGGCTTTGCCGCCGGCAAGGGCATTGAGGCGAAACTCTACGGCGACGATTCGTTGTCATCACGACCTATGAATCGCGTGGCAGAGCCGCTGTCGCGTTTGGGGGCGAACGTGCAAACGACGGACGGGCATGCGCCCGTATACGTGCAACCGAGCGAGCTTTGCGGGGCGCGTGTGGATTTGAAAATCGCGTCGGCACAGGTCAAGAGCGCGGTGTTGCTTGCGGGGCTTTCGGCAGAGGGTGAAACGGTGGTTACCGAGCCCGTGAAATCACGCGACCATACCGAGCGTATGCTTGCGGCAATGGGTGCGAGAATTGCGGTCGATAACAATGCGGTTACCATCAAGCGCAGTACGCTTAAAGCGGTGGACGTGTGCGTGCCTGCGGATATTTCTTCGGCGGCGTATTTTATGTCGCTCGGCGCGTTGAAAGGGGAAACGCTTTGTAAAAACGTTGGCATCAATCCCACGCGGACGGGGATTTTGACGGCGTTTGATAAGCTCGGCGTGAAATATTCTTTGCGGAATAAACGGGTGTCGGGCGGCGAGGAAACGGCGGATATACTCGTGCAGAAATCGAATATGCAAGCGATTACGCTCACGGCGGCGGAAATTCCTGCAATGATAGACGAATTGCCGCTTGTCGCGCTCCTTTGTGCGTTTGCGGAGGGGGAAAGCCGCATTACAGGCGCGAGGGAATTGCGCGTGAAAGAGAGCGACCGTATTCAAACGACGGCGGAGCTCATTCGAAATTTGGGCGGAGATTGTCGGGAGCTGGACGACGGGTTTGTGATTCGCGGCAAGAAAACGCTTGCAGGCGGGACGGTCGATAGTTATCTCGACCACCGAATCGCTATGACGGGCGCGGTGGGATTGATTGCCTCGCAAAAGGGCGGCACGGTGTTGCGACCCGATTGTTGCGCCATTTCGTTTCCCGATTTTTTTGAGAAGTTAGGCATTCAAGCAAGGCAGGTATGAGATGAAAGACAAAACGTTGCGGTTGGGGTTAATCGGAAAGGACGTTTCCAAGTCCCCGAGCGGAAAAATACACGCCTTTATATTGAAAGAGCTTGGCGTTGCGTGTGAATATGAAACCGTTTCCGTTTCGCCGAACGGATTAGATAGCGTTTTGCGTAGATTTCTCGGCGATTTCGACGGGTTTAACGTAACCATTCCCTACAAACGCGATGTGTTTGAATATCTCGACGGGATTGAGGGGGACGCCGCTATTTGCGGGGCGGTGAATACCGTCGTTTGCGGCACGAGAACGGGTTATAACACCGACGGGAAAGGGTTTTTGATGATGCTTTGCGGTGCGGGGCTTGACGTTTCGGGTAAGCGTGTGCTCGTGCTCGGTGCGGGCGGTTCGGGCAGAAGTTCTGCCGTTGCGCTTAAAAATGCGGGCGCGAACGTCGCTATGTACCGCAGAAACAAAGCGGAGCTTGACGAGGTGTGTCTGCAACTCGGCGTGGAGGCGGCAACCAAGCCGGAAAAGGGCGGCTATGATATTGTCGTCAACTGTACGGGCGTGGGTATGCACGACACGGAGGGGCGTTCGCCCGTTGGGGAAAGTGCGTTTGCAGGTGCGGAGGCGGCGGTGGATTTGATTTACGTGCCTCAAGAGTCGGAGTTTTTGCGGCTTGCGCGCATGAAAAAGATTAGGACTGTCAACGGAGCGGCAATGCTATTTTATCAGGCGTATTTTGCTGATTGTCTGTTTTTAGGCAAAACGCCGAGCGAGGACGAGGCTATCAAATTATATAAAAAATATTCGACGGAGGAAACACGGATATGAAATTTTTAGTAATCAACGGAGTGAATTTGAATTTGACAGGTATGCGCGAACAGGGCGTGTACGGCACGGCGACGCTCGAACAAATCAATGCGAATATTAAAGCGTTTTGCGAGAAAAACGGCGATAGCGTGGAATTTTATCAAAGTAACGTCGAGGGTGAACTTGTGAATAAATTGCACGAGGCGTATTTGCAAAAATCCTGCGACGGGATTTTGCTCAATGCCGGCGCGTTTACGCATTATAGCTATGCGCTTCGCGACGCGATTGCCGCAATCAATATTCCCGTTGCGGAAGTGCATATGTCCAACGTGCACGCGCGGGAAAGCTTTCGCCACAGCAGCGTGATTTCCGAAGTGTGCAAGGGCGTTGTGTGCGGGTTCGGGGAAAAGAGCTATCTCGCGGCGATTGTGGCGCTTAAAAATTAAGAGGAGAAAGCTTATGAATCTCGTTTTATGCGGTATGATGGGCGCGGGGAAAACGACGATAGGGATTAAGATTGCCGAGCTCACGGGGCGTAGGTGGTATGATACCGACGGCGTGATTTCCGACAGGCATGGAAAAATTTCCGATATTTTCGAATACTACGGCGAGCCGCATTTCCGTAAAATAGAAACGGAGGTCGTTAAAGAGCTTGCGGAGCAAGATTATCTCGTGATTTCGACGGGCGGCGGACTTGTCCTCAAAACGGAGAACAACGTGGCACTGAAAAAAAACGGTAAAATTGTGTTTTTGCGCGCGTCGCTCGAAACGCTGAACAAGCGTTTAATTGTAGACGGTACGCGCCCTTTGCTCCAAGCCTCCACCGAAAGCATCAGCGATAGGCTGAAACGGTTGCTTGGAGAGCGTATGCCCGTTTACGAGCACGTTGCCGATTATATCGTGGACGTGGACGATAAATCCCCCGAAGAAATTGCGCGGGAAATCGTTGCGTTGGTTGGCGAGGATTAAAAAGAAAGGGGCAGGGTTGCGTTGAAATGAAAAAAACGGCATTAATTACGGGCGGTGTGCGCGGTATAGGCTTGGCGGTGGCGAAAGCGTTTTTAGAAAAAGGCTATCGTGTGCTCGTCAGTTATTCCAAAGACAAAGAAAACGCGGAGCTTGCCAAACAGGCGGGGTTAGAAGTCGTCCGCGCGGACGTCGCGAAAGAAGAGGACGTGCTTGCGTTGTTTTCGCGCGTGGAGCATTTGGACGTGCTCGTCAATAACGCGGGCGTAAGTCTGTTTAAGCAGATACAGGACGTGTCGGCGGAGGATTGCGAGCGAGTGTTCGGCGTGAATATATACGGCGCGATTTTATGCGCACGAGAGGCGGCGAAACGCATGATTACGCAAAAAAGCGGCGCGATTGTCAATATCTCTTCCGTTTGGGGAGAGGTCGGCGGGAGCTGTGAGAGTGTGTATTCCGCGTCCAAAGCTGCGTTGATTGGTTTGACGAAAGCGCTTGCCAAAGAGCTGGGGTATTCGGGGGTGCGCGTGAATTGCGTGTCGCCGGGTGTGATTGATACGCAGATGAACGCGCGGCTTTTGGCAGAGGAAAAAGCCGCGTTGCAAGAGGAAATTCCGCTCGGCGCGCTCGGCAAAGCGGAGGACGTAGCAAGTGCGGTGCTTGCGCTTGTTGAAAACGGATACATCACGGGCGTGGATTTGCCTGTAAACGGTGGGTTTTCTATCGTTTAACGCTTTTTTAGATAGCTTTCGAGCATTTGTTGAATGAACTCGTCCGCAATTCCCGAAGTCGGGGATTGCGGTTCTTTTTTGTCGTCGGGCTCGGGTTTTTCCGATGGACCGCTTTCCGTTTTCTCTTCGTGTTTCGGCGCGTTGTTTTTGAATGCGCTGAACGTTTGCGTGAAGCGGGATAAATCGTTGAGAAAACCGAGCATTTGCTCGGAGTTTTTTAATTGACCCATGAGCGGTTTCACGCTTTCAGGGAAGTCGGGGTTTTGTGAAAGATAATACAGCAAGACAAGCATTAAAATTTCCATACTGTATTATACGCGCTGTGTCCAAAAATTGCCCACCCGAATACAATATACCAAATGAAAAACTTTGGAGGTGGCTATGAAAAGCTTTAAGGAGTATGCAAAGGACACGAAATCGCAAAAAGCAGAGGCACAGGCGCAAGCAAACGGCGCGGCGACGGAAGAGCTGACGAAAAAGATTGCGTCGGCGTATCACGGCAAAAGCAATGCCGATATGCTTAAAAGTATTTTAGCGGAGGCGGAAAAAAGTAAACGCGCGGGTACGCTGTCAAACGAGGAAATCGAGCGGTTCTATCAGACCTTTTCGCCCATGCTCGACAGCGCGCAACGAAAAAAGCTCCGCGCTGTTGTGGAAAAGTTAAAGCAAATCTGAAAACGCGTCGGGGAGTTGCAGAGCGGACAGTGCGCTCACAAGCTCGTCAATTTCCGTTTTGGAATTGAAATGGGAAAAGGAAACGCGCACAAGTCCGCCTTCGAGCGTGCCTAGCGCACGGTGTGTAAGCGGCGCACAATGTAAACCTCCGCGCACCGCAATTCCGTAGCGAGAGGAAAGAACCGCCGCAAGCGTTTCCGATTGCACGTTTTCGTGTTTGAATGCGACGATACCGCTTGCGTTCGGGCGGGAATAGACGCGGTAAACAGGTAGTGCGGAAAGCTTGTCGATTAAATACGCCGTCAGCTCGTGCGTGCGTTTTTGCGCGTGCTCAAACTCTGCCGAAAGATAGCGTATGCCTTCGAGCAGGGAGGAGATTGCGGGAAAAGAAACCGTGCCTGCCTCCAACCTGTCGGGGTAGAAATCGGGCATGTCGAGGGATAAACTGAGCGAGCCTGTGCCGCCGAAAAAGAGTGGCTCGGGATTGACGCGCTCGGAGAATAACAGTGCGCCGCTGCCCTGCACCGCAAACAAGCCTTTGTGGCCTGCAAGGGTGAGTAAATCGATACCTGCCCCCTGCATATCAATCGGAATATGCCCACCGCCCTGCGCGCCGTCGCAAAGGAATAACGTGTCGTCGGGGAGCATTGCACGGATTTTTCGTAGGGGCGGCGCAATGCCCGTAACGTTGGATGCGGCGGTTACCGCAACGAGCCGCGTGTTCGGGCGCACGAGCGCGGCGATTGCTTGCGGGGAAACGTTGCCGTCAGAAGAGAGCGGACAGACGTCGTAGGTGATGACGCCTAATTGTTTCAGGTGTTCGAGGGGACGGAGCACGGAATTGTGTTCAAGTGGCGTGGTTACGACGTGGTCGCCTTGTTTCAGCGTGCCGAGCAGGGCGATATTTAATGCCTCCGTACAGTTTTTTGTGAATACGACCCGTTCATAGGAATACCCGCCGAAAAAGCGGTTGAGTTCCTCGCGCGCGGCTTGCACGGCGAGCGCGCAGGACAGGGCGAGCGCGTGTCCACTACGTCCTGGATTTGCGCAGACTTTGATTGCCGAGCGAACGGCGTCTTGCACGCAGTCGGGTTTTCTGCCGCCTGACGCGGCGTTGTCGAAATAAATCATAATAGCACCTCTTGTTTTGAAATCTTCATAAAATATAGTATTCCTAAAAAAAGGAGCGTATGACTTATGATGATTTTAGCGGTGTTCCGCTCCCGCGCGCATAGCCTTGATTACGCGCAGCGTTTGACGGCTTACGGCGTGGTGGCGACGACCGTTCCCACCCCCAAAGAGGCTAAAATTGGCTGCGGACTTTGCGTGCGGTTTGACGCGCGGTATTTCGTACGTGCGCAAGCGGTGCTTAAAACGGGCAAATACAGCACGTTTAAGGGCTTTTATAAAACGGATTTTGTGAACGGTAGAATGTCGGTAACGCCTTATTACGGCGAATATCGAAGATAAAACGGCGTTGGTGTATCGCCGTGAAAAATTTTTTAGGGGGAGGTGGTGTAGAGGGCTTGCGTTTTTGCGGCGTTTGTGGTATACTGAGACTATGAACAAAGAACAAAAACGCTTGGCGCTTGCCGAGCTTGAAAAACTGTATAAGGGCGCAAAGCCTGCGTTACGATTTAACAGCGACTATGAACTACTCGTTGCCGTTATTTTGTCGGCGCAATGCACGGACGAGCGTGTGAATAAGGTTACGGCGAAACTGTTTGAGAGGTGTTCCACGCCGCAACAAATGGTTTTGCTTTCGCAAGAGGAGTTGGAAAGATATATCTTTTCTTGCGGGTTCTACCATATGAAAGCGGCGCATATCCTTTCCGCCTCCCAAGACATTATTGAGCGGTTCGGCGGGGAAGTGCCGCAGACGGTCGAGGAGCTGACTTCGCTTGCGGGCGTGGGCAGAAAGACGGCAAACGTCGTGTATTCGGTCGCGTTCGGCGGCGACGCGATTGCGGTGGATACGCACGTGTTTCGGGTGAGTAACCGTTTGGGGCTTGCCAAAGGCGATACGCCGAAAAAGGTGGAAACGGGTCTGAATAAGGCTATCCCCAAATCGGATTGGTCGGAGGCGCACCATTGGCTGATTTAGCACGGACGGAAGGTGTGTCATTCGCAAAAGCCTGATTGTGAGAATTGCACGCTTGCACAGTTTTGCGATTATTATAAGAAGGGCTCTGGCGCATCACTTGGTTGATTTTTGACGGAAAAAATACTGCGAAATACTTCGTGTTTTGCTCGGTTACAGACCGCTGAGGGTATGCGCCCTCGCAAATCGCTTGTCTTTCTTGTATTTTTCTCGTCAAATCGCTGAAAAATAAATTTCAGCTAAATCAACCACTCTCATTGCCATCGCCATAAGATATTTTGAAAAACGCATAAAACTCCCTTTTTTATCTCAAACTACGAGAAATAAAAAGGGGAGTGTTTTTATATGCAGGAAAAGGAAAAACGTGCATTGGAACAGCTTGCGGGGATAGAGGATTTGATTGAGAAAAAGACGAAAATTTATTCCCGATTACTCACGGACGCCGCGCTGGCGGAGGATATGGAGACGCTTGCAAACCGACATGCAAAACGCAAGACAACGCTCGAGTGTTTAGCGCAGGGCAAGACGAAACAGGCGGAAAAACGTAAAGCCCAAACAGGCGAGGAGGAGCAGGAAGATGAAGCTTGAAAAACGGGAAATCACGCTCAATGAGTTCGATAGCCTGAAAGACGTGTTTTATGCGGAACGATTGTTGCTTTTGGAGTATACGCGCGCGCTTGAAAAGGTGGAACGCAAGGAAACGAAAAACGAGCTGATAAAGCTCGTTTGCGAGGTGGGCGGGGATTTACTCTTTGCCCGTGATTTGATGCGCGGCTCGGCGATTGAAAACGGCGAGGATTAAGATAAGAAAAGAAAGGGGCTTGTCGCTATTTGGCGACAAGCCCCGTTTGTTTATTCTTTGTTTTGAGTGCTCTTTTTCCGTTGCGGGGATTTCCGCGTTTTAACCGTTTTCGTTTCGTTGGGTTCTTCCTCTGCGACGGGTTCTTCCGCTACGGGTGTTTCCTCAACGACGGGTTCTTCCGCCGTTTCAGTGGGTGCGGCGTTTTCTTCCGTTGCCGCGATTTCGGCAATCGGGGCTTCTTCGTTTTCCGCAACAGGCGTTTCAACCGTTTCGGGGGTTGCCGCCGTTTCCGCGTTTTCTTCCGTTTCGTCGTCTTCGTATTCGACTTTTGCCGTTTCCTTTTCGTTAATCGCGCTACCGATACAAATACCTACCATAGCAAAGAGATAGGGCAGGGCGCTCACCAAAGCCGAAAGGAGGGCGGGTGCGATTACGTCAGTCGTAAAGCTTTCCGTTGCAAGCGTCTTGATGACGGGGGACAATGCGGCGAACAGGAAAGCAATCACGAACAAAGCGATATATTTACCTTTTACTTGATACGCCGATTTCTTGTAGTTGTTGAACACCATAAGTTTCATCGTCTTTCTCATCAAGCCGAGCGTGAGGAACATCAAAACGATTGTCGCGGCGTTTCCGAAAATAATGGAGAACTGTTTCGCGCTTAAATATTCTGCCGTTACTTGCCCGTACATTATATACAAATCGTCTGCAAACGTGCCTAAAAATCTGCCGTCAATCATAGTCAAAAGGAAGATAGGGCAAGCGATAAAGAGCGCATCTTTCAAACCCTCGAAAAGGCAATCGAGCCAATAACGCTTTTCCAAAACAAACCAACGGTAATAACGGGTAAGCCCGTATAAAGCGAAGAACAATACGCCCGTCAAAATCATCAAGAGCGCGGCGTTTTGCGAAAGCGCGCCGTTGTCATAGGAGGCGATTACGAGCACGGTGATTTCCATGCCGAGAGCCGCAAACGCACTCTTTGCGTATTTAGCAAGCTTTTTCTTCATCACTTCGACGTCCTTCTTTCCGAAAAATCCGAACAGCTTGAAGAACATTACGATAAGCTTAATCATAACGACAAGGCTGAAAATCGAGCAAAGGAGCACGAATATCAAGCCGACAACATCTTTTGCGAAGATATATCCCGAAAAGAGCGCCGTGATTTCTTCGGCGGAAATATTGAATTTAATGCCGAGCACGTCGAGGTCTGCCGCGCTCAGCGTCGTGTAGCCGAACGCCGCGACGGCAAAGAGTACGAGCGCAATCAAAAGGCTGGAAAGGTTGACTTTTTTATCGATTACTTTTTCATGAACTACTTTCTTTTTAGCCATCTCAGTTTCCCTCCTTGCTCATTGCGTTTTGCATATAGTCTTTATAAATAGCCCGCAAGCCTTTTCCGTATGCTTCCGTAACCGTCTTGACACGCGCGCCTTTTTCAAGACCTGCCACCGTGTTGTCTACCGCCGTAAAGTGGGTAATCGTGTCCATATCGAAGGATTTGGTAAGGTGTTGATTGGACGCAGAGCCCTTTTCGTTCCATTGCGCTTTTTGGTCGATTACCGCTACGTCCGAGCCGAAGATATAGCTTAAATCTCCGTAGAAATGATAACGGTTTTCATTCGTATACGTACTGCCTAAAATGGTAGAAATATAAGCCTTTAAGCCTACTTCTTCCATTTCGTATTCAGGCTCGCCGGTTTCCTCGTCTACTTCGCCCGTTGCTACCCATTCAGACGTTACCAAATCGTATTGATTTTTAGCGGTTTCGTGTTGTTCAAACGTAACCTCGTCGGACGTGAGGAAAGAGGACAAAGCCGCAAGATACGCGCAGTTGCTTGCGTTGGCGGTGGCAAAGCTTTCTGCCTCGCGCTCGGATACAAGGGAGCACGTTTCGTATACCATGTATTCAATCATTTTGTCGATATACGCCTCTTGGGAGGTGTTCGGGTCGGGATTTTCCATATCGCCGAATTTTTGAGAAAGCTCTTCTTCCGTATACGTTTCGAGTTTTAACCAAACGCCGTAGCTATCTCTGCGGATTTTGTTGACCTTTTCCTGTAATTCCTTTTCCATAAGCTCGTCGGCGTCTAAATCCGTTTCTTCGGGCGCGGGCACGTAGTTGAGCTTGTGTTGTTTGATTTCGGTCGCAACCTCGTTCACCGTTTCGTATTCGTTATATTTAATCAACGTTTGCGTTTTCGAGTGATAGATTTCCGCGTCGAACGTGATTACCGTGCGCTCCGCGTCTACGAAATCGCTTCCTTCGTTATAGGTGTAATCGCGATAAGAATAATACGTGTATTCGGGGTTGTTGGCTGTTGCGCTTGCCGTTTTTTCTTCACATTCGTAATATTCGTTGGCGGTAATGCGCGAACCGATGCTGTGATAGTATACGGTGTTTTCCGTGAAGGAAATGGACAGCTGGTGGTTGGTCGTTTCCGTCGTTTTCTTGACGTGGGGCACGTATTCCGTTTCTCCGTCCTCGTTTTCGACTTCACGGCGAACAAGGGATTCGCTTTTGTTTGCACCGTAGCCCGTTTCAATCATTGTGAACGATTTGAAATCAGGGTACGTTTCCTTGATGCTCTCGTTGGCGCTGTAATCGTCGAACGAGGGGATTTGTGCCATCAGTCCGCAGAGCGCGGTCGCGTCTTCGATTTTCGTCGATACGCCCGTGCCTTTACCTGACGAGACGGGGTCGGCTTTCGTTACGCCGTTGTATACGACGGACGTTACTGTGAATGCGAACGAAAGCACAAGTAAGATGATTTTCTTAATCATAGATACCTCCATTTTTCTATGTATATTTTTCCGTGTGGAGAAATTTGTCGAAAATGGCAGAATTTGACCGCACATCTTCCTTATTATATCATAGCAGGGAAAAACTGTCAAGTATTTGAAAGCAAACGGGAAATAATTCTTTATTTTTCTTGACAAAACGGCTCGTTTTGTGCTATAATTGAGAAAAATCACAAAGGAAGTACTTTTATGGAAAAGAGAGTCGGGAAAATTAAACAATTTTTTGCGGAATTCAAGAAGTTTATCACGCGCGGCAACGTGCTGGATATGGCAGTCGGCGTTATCGTTGGCGGTGCGTTCACGGCAATCGTCAACGGACTGTCCAACAACGTGTTAAAACCCTTGATTAACTGGGTGCTTGCGCTTATTTTAGGGAAAGAGGGTTTGAGCGGCGCGATTACGATGTTGTCGCCTGCCTACGACGAGGCGGGCGTGCTGGTGCTTGCCGATTCCATTTATATCGATTGGGGTGCGTTTATCAGCGCGATTATCAATTTCTTCATTATTGCGTTCGTGTTGTTCTCGATTGTGAAAATGTTTAACCGTATTGCAGAGGCGCAAGAGAAAATTGCATTGGGGTTAGAGATTTCGGATAAAAAGGAGATTGCGAAAATACGCAGAGAAGAAAAGGTATCTAAAAAGCAGGCGAAAGCGATTTTAGAGGCGCGTAAAGCGGACGCGAAAGCAAAAAAAGCGGAAGAGGAACGTCTTGCGGCGGAGAACGCGGCAAAGGCTGCAGCAGAGGCGGAAGAAAAGGCGATGGCAAGCACGCGGCTTTTGGAAGAAATTCGGGATTTGCTGAAAAACAAATAAAATCGCTTGACCTTTTTTGAAAAAAGGGATATAATGATAAAAACTGAATATAAAGGCAGAGAAAAAGCGGGTATTTTTCAACTCCCTTTCCCAAAGAGAGCGCGCTCACGGGCTGAAAGGCGCGCGGAAAGTGAAAAACGCCCTTTCGCTTTGGAGCTGTTCCCTTGAAAGAGGAGTAGGGGGAAACGCGGGGCGCGGCGTGATGGCGCGAACGAGGCGCGGAAATACTTTCGCGTGAACGCAGGTGGTACAGCGGAAAATTTATTTCGCCCTGCGCGCTTATCAGATAGCATAAGCGCGCAGGGCGTTTAGTCTATAAAAAGGAGAGTTTTAGCAAATGAAAGACAAAATCGAGGCGTTGCGGCAGGAAACGGAAGCGGCAATCGCGCAAACGGAAACGGGCAGAGGACTCTATGAGCAAAAGCTCAAGTTCCAAGCCGCGCTCAAAACGGTGATGAGCGGCATGAAAGACCTTGCCAAAGAGGACAGACCTGCTTTTGGTAAAATCGTCAACGAGTTCAAGCAGGCAATCGAGGCACAGTTCGAGGCGCGTGCGCTCGTCGTTCGGGAAATGGAAATGCAGAAAAAATACGCCGCCGAGCGCGTGGATATTACCATGCCCGGAAAAAGCTATAAGGCGGGGGCGTTACATCCCATTACGCTCGTAAAAAATCAGCTCATTGATATTTTTGCGGGTATGGGCTTTAAGGTGTTCGAAGGACCGGAAATTGAAACGGATTATTATAATTTCACCGCTTTGAATACCCCCAAAGACCACCCTGCGCGGGATATGCAGGATACGTTCTATCTCGCGGAAAATCTGCTCCTTCGCACGCAGACTTCCGCAGGACAGATTCGCGTTATGGAAAAGAACGCGCCGCCCATTAAAATTTTGTCGCCCGGCCGAGTGTTCCGTTCGGACGACGACGCGACCCATTCGCCTATGTTCCACCAAATGGAAGGGCTTGTCGTGGACAAGGGCATCACGCTTTGCGATTTGCAGGGTATGCTTGCCGAGTTCGCGAAAAAGATGTTCGACAGCTCCACAAAAGTGCGGCTCCGTCCCTCCTATTTCCCGTTCACAGAACCGAGCGTGGAGGTGGATTTGAGCTGTTCGGAGTGCGGCGGCAAGGGCTGTCGACTTTGTAAGGGGACGGGCTGGATAGAAGTGCTCGGCGCAGGTATGGTCAACCGCCACGTGCTTGAAAATTGCGGCGTAGACCCCGACGAATACACGGGCTTTGCGTTCGGTATGGGTATTGAACGTATTGCCATGCTCAAATACGGCATCAATAACATCAAAACTCTGTTCGAAAACGATATGAGATTTATTGCACAGTTTGAGGACTAAACGGGAAAAACGCCGTGCGCGCCTTGTGCGGCTTGTATCGCTTGCGGGTTGCGCAGTTAGAAAATGAATTACAAGGTTAAGGAGTATAAAAAATGAAAGCACCTTTCAGTTGGTTAAAGGATTACGTAGATATAGAGGTTACCGCAGAGGAGCTTGCGGAAAAGCTGTTTTCCTGTGGGTTTGAAGTAGAGGAATTGGTCTATCTGGGCGAGAAAATCAGCCGCGTGGTCGTGGGCGAGGTTAAAGCGCTTACGCCTCATCCCGATAGCGACCATTTGCAGGTTTGCGTCGTCGATTGCGGCGAGCAATACGGCAGGGATTTACAAATCGTTACGGGCGCGTCGAACGTGTACGTCGGTATGAAAACGCCCTGTGCGCTTGACGGTTCGACGGTCGTGGACGGCGAGGAGGTCAAGAAAATTAAAAAGGGTAAGCTGCGCGGCGTGGAGTCGTTCGGTATGCTCTGTTCGGGCGGCGAGCTCGGTATTAACGACGATTACTACGCGGGTGCGGAGGTGGACGGCTTGCTCGATTTGGACAAGAGTGCGCCTATCGGCGAGGATATACGCAAAATCGTTGGGCTTGACGATTGGATTTTCGATATTTCCGTAACGGCGAACAGACCCGACTGTCAATGTATCGTGGGGATTGCGCGCGAGGTGGCGGCGGTGCTCAAAAAGCCGTTCAAAGCCCCGAATGTGGCGTTTACGGCAAATAAAACGAACGCGAAAGAAATCGGCGTGGAGGTGCAAGCACCCGAACTCTGCCCGCGCTACGTCGGGCGATACGTGGAGAATATCGTAGGTGTAAAAACGCCTGCTTGGATGCGGAAACGGCTCGCGTTGTCGGGGATTCGTTCCATTTCGCCCGTTGTGGATATAACGAATTTCGTACTTTTGGAAATGGGACAGCCTATGCACGCGTTTGACGCCGACGAGCTGGAAGGCGGAAAAATCGTAGTGCGGAGAGCCAAAAACGGCGAAAAAATCGTTACGCTCGACGAAAAGGAGCTCACGCTTTGTTCGGAGAATCTCGTCATTTGCGACGGCGACAAGCCCGTTGCGCTCGCAGGGATTATGGGCGGGTTGAACAGCGGCATCAAGGATACGACGAAAAACGTATTCTTTGAATCGGCGAAATTTGCGCGCGATAACGTGCGGAAAACCTCGCGGGCTTTGGGGCAGAGCTCCGATTCGTCCTCGCGGTTTGAAAAGGGCGTCGACGCGTATACCAACGCTGTGGGTATGGCTCGGGCGTTGCATTTAATCGAAGAGCTCGGTTGCGGCACGGTTACCGATATGAGTCGCGACGTGTGCGCCGTTTCGCTTGCGCCGCGCAAGATGACGGCAAGTATTCAAAAAATCAATGCCCTGCTCGGTATTGAAGTGCCGAATGCGGAAATCTCCGCGATTTTGAGTAGGCTGGATTTCAAACCCGAAATTTCGGGCGATACGCTCACCGTCGAAATTCCCGGTTATCGCGACGACGTGGATAACTATCCCGACCTTGCGGAAGAAATTATCCGTATGTACGGCTACGAGCATATCACACCGACGTTTTTGGAAAAGGCGAGCGTTACGGGCGGCGGCTTGACGGACGGACAGAAACGGGAGTTGCATTTGAAAAACGTTCTGCGCGTGCAGGGCTTTTCGGAGGCTTATAACTATTCGTTCTATTCGCCGAAAGATTTCGAGCTTATGAAATTGCCTGAAAACGATTTGCTTAGAAACGCCGTCAAGATTTTGAATCCGATTAGCGAGGAGTTGTCCGTGATGAGAACTTTCCTTGCGCCGTCTATGCTCCAAAACGCCGTGCGTAATCTCCGTCGCGGCAACGACGTGGGGCGGCTGTTTGAGGTCGCGAACGTCTACGTGCCCAACAATACGGCGGCGAGCGAACAGCCCGAAGAGCGCAAGCACGTCGTGCTTGGGATTTGGGGCGGCGACAACGATTTCTTTGACATGAAAGGCGCGGTGGAGCGGCTTGGCGAGGCGTTCCGTTTGGAATTTGCCTTTGAGCGCGCGGGAAAAACGTATTTACATCCCGGCGTTTCGGCGAAGATTATTTTGGATAAAAACAACGTCGGCGAGCTCGGTGAACTCGACCCTGCTATCGCCCTTTCGCTTGGTTTGGATAAAAAAGTGTATCTTGCGGAAATTGATTTGACGGCGATTGAAACGGCGATGGACGATAGGGTGCGGTATACGAATTTGCCGAAATTCCCCGCTGTGGACAGGGATTTGGCGTTGATTGCGGACGAGGCGTTGACTTGCGGACAAATCGAAGAGGTTTTGCTCCATTCGTGTAAATACGTTACAAAGGCAAGACTTTTCGACGTGTATCGCGGCGGACAAGTACCCGAAGGGAAGAAGAGCATGGCGTTTACGCTCACGTTCACGCCCGACCAAAACGCGGAAAAGGCGTTCACTCCCGAAACGCTCGACGGGTTCGTCAAGAAAATTCTCGGAAATCTTAAATTTAAGCTTGGAGTAGAACTGCGGTAAATGAAACGCACGGAAAAAATCAAACGTTACGGGTTTTTCAATATCGACAAGCCGTCGGGGTTAACTTCGTCTACCATTGTCAATAAATGCAAATGGCTGACGGCGACCCCGTGCGGGCATTTGGGTACGCTCGACCCTTTGGCAAGCGGCGTGTTGCCCGTAGGCGTGGGGAACGCGGCAAGGCTTTTCGATTATTTTTTGGAAAAGGAAAAGGAATATATCGCCGAATTTACGTTTGGCGTATCGTCCGATACGCTCGATTCAACGGGCGAGCTCGTGTTCGGCGGGCGCGTGCCGAGTGAAGAGGAGTTGGCGGCGGCGTTGCCTGCGTTTGTAGGGGACATTGACCAAATACCGCCTAAATACAGCGCGAAAAACGTGAACGGGCGCAGGGGCTACGAGCTCGCAAGAGCGGGCGTGGAGTTTGAACTGCCGTCCAAGCGCGTGAAAATTTTCGGCGTGGAACTGCTCGGCGCGGCGGGGAAAGAAAACACGTTTCGATTGAAAATTAACTGCGGCGGCGGCACGTATATCCGTTCGCTGGCGCGGGATATTGCGGCGGCGCTCGAAACGTATGCTGTGATGAGCGCGCTCAAACGCACGAAAAGCGGGGTGTTTGGGATTGAAACGGCTTTGCCGTTTTCGGTTTTGGAAGAGGATTTGCCCGTTTGCGAGCTTGAAAAATACCTGCTCCCCACCGAAAGCGTGTTGCCGTTTGAAACGCTTTCGCTTGTCGGTAAAAACGCCGAACGCTTTTTCAACGGCGTGGCGGTGGAAGTGGACGAGAAAGACGGCGTTTATAAAATTTACCGCGAGGAGGAATTTTACGGACTTGCGGAAGTGAAAGAGGGGAGGGCGCGCGCCAAGACGAAATTATGTTAAAAACGGTATCCTTTTCTAAAAAAGTGAATATCAAAGACGGTACGGTAATGCTACTCGGCGGGTTCGACGGCTTGCATGCGGGGCATAAAAAGCTCGTTGCGCGGGCGAAGTTGCACGGGCTTCCGATAGGGATTATGACAATCGTGGGCGGCAAGGACGAAAAAAGCCTGTTTACGCTTGCCGAGCGGGAGCGGATTTTTCGCGCGGCGGGGATTGATTTTGCGTTTGAATTGCCCTTTTCGGAGATTAAAGAGCTTCCCGCAAATACGTTTGCAAGTGTATTAAAAGGCGGTTTTGAGCCAAAAGTGTTTGTTTGTGGCGACGATTTCCGTTTCGGCAAAGGCGCACAAGGTACGCCTGAAACGCTTGCACGAGATGGGCAGGTACGCGTTGAAACGGAGGAATTGCTCACGTTCGACGGCGAAAAGATTAGCTCGAGCGCGATAAAGAACTGTTTGAGGGAGGGCGACGTTGAAAGGGCGAACGTATTGCTCGGCGAGCCGTTTTTTGCGAGGGGGAAGGTGTTCAAGGACAGGGGCGTGGGAAAAACGCTCGGGTTTCCGACGGCAAATACCGTTTATCCCGAAGAGAAGTTTGCGCCTAAGCTCGGCGTGTACGAAACGCGTGTGCGCGTGAACGGACAGGAGTATAAAGGGATTACTAATTATGGCGACAGACCGACGTTTGCGGAAAACGGCGTTTGTTTGGAAACGCATTTGCTCGGTTTTGACGGCGATTTATACGGCAAGGAAATAACGGTGCGGTTTGTGCGGCGGTTGCGAGACGTTCAAAAGTTTGAAAACGCCGATAGGCTCAAAGCGCAATTAAACGAGGACGTTAGGAGGGTTATGGAGAATGATTAAATTCGGACCGAGCGGGAACTGCGACAGCTTTTACGCAGAGGGCTATGCCCACACCGAGCAGGCGGCGGCGTTTGTGAAAAACAGGGGTTTGGATTGCTTTGAATATTCGTTTGGGCGCGGCGTGCGTATGACGGAGGATAAGGCGATTTCCATCGGTGAGGCGTTCGCAAGCGAGGGGATTGAAATTTCCGCGCACGCGCCTTATTTTATCAATTTTGCAAACCCCGACGACGAAATGGCGGCTAAATCTTATGCCTACGTTTTAGACAGTGCAAAAGTGTGTAAGCTTATGGGTGGCAGACGGGTGGTATTCCACCCTGCTGCGCAGGGCAAGGCTATGCGTTTTGAGGCGGTTGCGCTCACGGAAGAACGGTTGAAGATTTTGCGGGAGTATATTTATCTCAACGGATTGCAGGATATGTGGTTTTGTCCCGAAACAATGGGCAAACTCGCGCAAATCGGCACGGTGGAGGAAATCGTGCAGTTTTGTAAAATAGACCCCGTGTTTATTCCGTGCGTGGATTTCGGGCATATCAACGCAAGAGAACAAGGCTCGCTCAAAACGGTCGAGGATTATAAATCGCGTTTGGAATATATGCTTGCCGAGCTCGGCTATGAGAAAATGAAACATTTCCACGTCCATTTTTCTAAAATTATGTATTCTGCAAAGGGTGAAGTTAAGCACCTCACGTTTGGCGACCAAATCTACGGTCCGGAGTTCGAACCGCTTGCAATCGCACTCAAAGATTTGAAGTTAGAGCCGTATATTGTCAGCGAGTCGGACGGCACGCAAGCGGAGGACGCCGCCGAAATGAAAAGAATTTATCGAGGAATTTTATAAAAATTAGCGTATACTGTCGTCGTATACTTGACGAAAGGGGAAATTTTTGTTAAAATAAATATAAGCTATGGTTTACACGAACGGAAAAAAGATATTAAAAGCGAGCGGGTGTCAGGCGGTGTACGC
>JAFTKT010000012.1 GCA_017453145.1 Clostridia bacterium | reverse complement strand
TCACGGTCGAGCTCGTACACCTTAAAGCCCATTTTCTCGCAATAGCGGCAATACATACGGTATAACATTTGACACCAATCGCACGCCTCCGTGCCGCCTGCGCCCGCGTGGAGCGTGAGCATGGCGTTGTGGCTGTCGTAAGGTCCTTTCAAAATGGCTCGGATACGCATATCCTCAATGTCTTTTTCGGCAACTGTCAGCATTTCGTCGAGCTCGGCAATCAGGCTTTCGTCCTCCGTTTCTTCAATGAGGTCAATGACGTCCTCTGCGTCCGAAAGTGCCGTCGCCCCCTTTTCGTAGGCGGCTATTTTGTTCTTAATCGCCGAAACCTCGCGACCGATTTTGGTGGATTTTTCCAAGTCCTGCCAAACTTCGGGGTTTTCCTGTTCCTTTTCCAGCTCCGCAAGACGAGGGCGCAGATGCTGAATGTCGAGCGCGTATTCCGCTTCCTGCAACACGCTGCGCATGCCCTGTATTTTTAATCTGTAATCGTCTGCCTTGAACATTATTCTTTCCGTTCTCCGTTTTGATTTTCTTGCGCGGCTTTCATGCGCTCTTTATACGACGACATATTCGACAAAGGCTCGGGCATCTGACGGCGGAAACGGCGCACGGGCGCTTGTTCTGCGTTCTGTCCGTTCGGCGCGGCCACTGTAGGCGCGGGGCGTTGCGTTTGCACGGGGGCAGGACGCATTTCCACCTTGACTTTGAGCAAGATACTAATGGTCGTGCGTTGAATACGCGCAATCATTTCGTCGAACATATCAAAGCCCTCTTTCTTGTAAGAAATAATCGGGTCGACCTGACCGTAGGCGCGCAAGGAAATCCCTTTGCGGAGCTGGTCCATCGCGTCGATATGGTCTATCCAGTTTCTGTCTACCGTCATGAGCAACACGCGGCGCTCCACTGCCGAGAAATCAATGCCCTGCTCTTTGAGCTCCTCGATTTTCTTCTCGTATTCCTTGACGACTTTATTCGAAATCTTTTTGAGCGCAAGCTCGTAGTCCCATTTCATAAGCCGTTCGCGCGTTACGTAGTTCGTGCCTTCAGGCAAGAGTTTTGCCTCTAACGCCGCGTTGAGCTCTTCCTCGTTCCAAAGCTCGGGCATATCCTCGACGTCTACCGCGCTTGCGAGCGTCTCCGCTACGTAGTCGGGGATATATTTGAGCACCTGCTCGTGCACGTCCCCGCCGCGAAGCACGTTCATTCTTTCTTCGTACATGACCATACGCTGTTTGTTCATGACGTCGTCGTATTGCAAGACGTTTTTACGAATCCCGAAGTTTCTACCCTCAATCGTCTTTTGCGCATTTTCAATGCCGCGCGAAAGCATTTTCGATTGCAAGCAGGTGTCCTCGTCGATTTTGAAAAACGCGTAGAGCGATTTCATTCTCTCGCCACCGAAACGGAGCACCAAATCGTCTTCGAGCGAGAGGAAGAACACGGACATGCCTATGTCCCCTTGACGTCCTGCACGACCGCGCAGCTGGTTGTCGATACGCCGCGATTCGTGGCGTTCCGTGCCGATAATGCACAAGCCGCCCGCCGCGATTACCTGTTCTTTTTCCGCGTCCGTTTCTTTTTTATAGTATTCGTAGACTTTTTTATACCGTTCACGGAGCGTCATAATTTCTTCGGGGACGTCGGTGATATACGTGCTAATCGCAAGCTCAATATCCTCGTGCTTTGCGCCCTCTTCGCGCAAGCGTTTTTTTGCGAGATATTCAGGGTTACCGCCGAGCAAAATGTCCGTGCCGCGCCCAGCCATGTTCGTGGAAATGGTTACCGCGCCCAGCCGTCCTGCTTGGGCGACGATTTCCGCCTCGCGCTCGTGGTTTTTCGCGTTCAAAATGTTGTGTTTCACGCCGTTGCGTTTGAGCAAACGGGAGATTTCTTCCGATTTATCGACGGAAGAAGTACCCACCAAAATCGGCTGGCCGCTTTCGTGGCGTTCCATAATTTCATTGACAATCGCGCGTTTTTTGCCGTCTACCGTCGCATACACCATGTCGGGCAAATCCACTCTTTGAATAGGCTTATTCGTCGGAATTTCCACGACGTCGAGCGAATAAATGGTTCTAAACTCCGCCTCTTCCGTTTTCGCCGTACCCGTCATGCCCGAGAGCTTGGAATACAGACGGAAATAGTTTTGGAAGGTAACGGTGGCATACGTCTTGTTTTCGCTACGCACCTCCACGCCCTCTTTCGCCTCGATTGCCTGATGCAAGCCGTCGGAATAGCGACGACCTATCATAAGACGGCCTGTGAACTCGTCGACAATCACGACTTCGCCGTCGCTGACGATATAGTCCTCGTCGAGCTTGAAAAGCTTGTGCGCTTTGAGGGCTTGTTGAATGTGGTGGTTGAGGTCGGCGTGCTCGATTTCCGCGATATTGTCAATGCGGAAGAATTTCTCCGCTTTTCTTGCGCCGCTGTCGGTGAGCTCAACCGTTTTTTCCTTGCGGTTGATGATATAATCCCAATCCTTTGCCGCCGCGAGCGAGCGTTTGCCTTCGGGCGCAGCAGCGAGCGCCGCCGCTTTCTTTTCCGCTTGTTCCGCCTCGTAGTTGGCTTGCTCTTCCAGCGTCATTTTCGTATAGTCGACGATTTCTTCTTCCTCGTCGTCTACCACCGCTTGTTTTTTCTTTTTCTTCTTCTCGGTGCGGAGCGCGTTCAAAGCCGCGTCCTCTGCTTCTTTCAGCTCGTCGTCAAAGCCGCCCGAAAGGGTGCGAACGAGCTTATCGACCTGTACGTATAAATCGGAGGATTTTTCGCCCTGTCCTGAAATGATAAGCGGCGTTCTCGCCTCGTCGATGAGAATGGAGTCGACCTCGTCGACGATGGCAAACGTCAAATCGCGTTGCACCATTTTCGACATATCCGTTTTCAAGTTATCGCGCAAATAGTCGAACCCGAACTCGTTGTTCGTGCCGTAGACAATATCGCACCTATATGCCGCGCGTTTTTGCTCGTCGTCCATACCCGGCACGACCACGCCGACGGAAAGCCCCATGAATTTATGCACCTTGCCCATCCATTCCGCGTCGCGCTTGGCAAGATAGTCGTTGACGGTAACGATATGCACGCTTTTTCCTGAAAGGGCGTTCAAATAGGCAGGGAGCGTGGACACGAGCGTTTTACCTTCACCCGTGCGCATCTCTGCAATACGGCCTTGATGCAAGCAAATACCGCCGATAATCTGCACGCGGAAATGCCGCATGCCGAGCACGCGCCAAGCCGCCTCGCGGAGCGCCGCAAACGCCTCGTAGAGAATGTCGTCGAGCGTTTCGCCGTCTTGCAATCTCGCTTTGAACACCGCCGTTTGCGATTGCAACGTTTCGTCGTCCATTGCCTCGTATTTCGCCGCGAGCAGTTCGACCTCGTCCGCCATTTTGTTGAGTTTTTTCAGGCTTCTTCTACCGTCGCCGCTCATCAAGTATTTGAATAATCCCATCTTAAAAAATACTCCGTCTTTTATTTTTAATTCGCGCGTGAAAAATCTACGATTTTCCATACACTACTATTTTACAATATTTCCGCAGAATTTCAAAGCGTTTTCGGGTGCTTTTGCCAAGAAAATCATTTGCGTTTTCTACTTATACCCGTTTTTTCAACTGTTCACGCGCTTTTTTCGAGAATTTGCGACAAACCGTTGACAAATTTACGTAAAATATGGTATACTGTGTGCAATTATTTTTTTGTGAGGCGATTTATGAGCAAAGTTACCGTGCCGAAAGGCTACCGTTCCACCCTCAATCTCTACGACACGCAATCGGCTATCGGGCTTTTGAAACGTACGTTTGAAGAGCGGCTTTGTCTTGTCTTGAACTTAAAGCGGGTTTCCGCGCCCCTGTTCGTCGACCCCGACACGGGCTTAAACGACGATTTGAGCGGCGTCGAGCGCGCCGTGCGGTTCGACCTCAAAGAAACGGGCAAGGACGCCGTCGTCGTGCACTCGCTCGCTAAATGGAAACGTATGGCGCTTTCCGTCTACGGGTTTTCCGCTGGCGAGGGGCTGTATACGGATATGAACGCCATTCGCCGCGACGAGGAAATGGATAATCTGCACTCCGTCTACACCGACCAATGGGATTGGGAAAAAATTATCACGACCGAAACGCGGAATATCGGGTATTTGAAAAAGGTAGTGCAAGGTATCGTCGGCGCAATCTGCGACACGCTCGACTATCTCAAATGCCGCTATCCGCAAATCGACGTGGAGCTGTCCCGTAGCGTTTCTTTTATCACCTCGCAGCAGTTATACGATTTATATCCGAATTTGAGTTCCAAAGAACGGGAAAACGCCTATCTTCAAGAACACAAGACGGCGTTTATTATGCAAATCGGCGACAAGCTTACTTCGGGCGAGCCGCACGACTTGCGCGCGCCCGACTACGACGACTGGCAACTCAACGGCGATATTCTGTTTTGGAGTGATTTGCTCGGCTGTGCCGTTGAAATTTCGTCAATGGGGATTCGCGTAGACGAAAAATCGCTGGATTATCAGCTCACGCAAAGCGGTAAAAACGAACGCCGCACGTTGCCCTTTCATAGCGCCTTGCTCGCGGGCGAACTGCCGCTGACAATGGGCGGCGGTATCGGACAATCGCGGCTTTCTATGCTCCTTTTGGGCAAAGCGCATATCGGCGAGGTACAAGTTTCGATTTGGGACGGGGAAACGCGCAGAATTTGCAAAGAAAACGGCATTGTTTTGCTTTGAGGACCTTATATAATCGGAGCGGGGCAGACAAAATTTTGTCTGCCCCGCTCTCTTTTTCTATCCGTTTAGAAATCAAGCTTTCTTCTTCACGTGGAACGCGTAGTCGTCGTGTAAATGGTATCCGGGATTTTCTTCGTGAAACCAAACGACGGGCATATTATCGCGTTGCGGATACGCCACGCCCACGATTTTTTTCTCATACAGAAGAAACACGCAAGCGTCGCCGATTTCACTATATTCAAAATACGTTCTTGACGAACCCGTGCCAAGCTCGTCGTTATCTTCGGCAAATACCCATTCGGTGCAAGTCTCGACAAATTCGTACTTTTCACGGAACGCGGTGATGAGCGCGGCAATTTCGGGCGTTGCCTCTTTCATTTCATAATCGCGAAAGGTCGCCTTAAATTGACCGTAGCGACCGCGAGAATAGTTGCCTTTGATGTCGGCGTAGGTATCAAACCGCTCTAAACTTTTCAACTCCGCGTATTGCATATAATTTCTCCTTTTTTTGTTTAGACTTTTTCTTTCAGCCGCTCCGATAAAAACGTCGCCGCCGCAAGTTTCACGCAATCAAAGGGCAAATACGGCAACGAACAAGTCAAAAGCGAGGCGAGCAAGCCGCCGCCCGTAAAGCCCGTGAACAGCATACAAAACCAAAGCACGCCGCAAACGTGAAAGACGAGCGTTGCGAGTGCAAATGCGAGCGTTTTTTGCTTGACGCCGCCGCGCTTTGCGAAAAACGCCGTCAAGGGCGTCGCTAACACAAACCCGATTAAAAAGCCGCCCGTCGGCGAAAACAGGATATGTATTCCGCCCGTAAAGCCCGCGAACACGGGCACGCCGCAACAACCGAGCGCAAGCCAAGAAAGCAGTGCAAGCGTCGTGCGTTTTGCGCCGAACAAGCCCGAAAGGGTGAACAGCGCGAGCGTTTGCAAAGTTACGGGCACACCGCCTATCGGCACGGCTATCCACGAACACACGGCAAGCAGCGCCGCCGACAGGGCGATATGGCACAGCTCTTTCGCGCTCAACAAATACCTGCCCCTTTCGTTTTGTTTATTTCCGTTCATTTTCAAAGGTATTTTTTCAAATCCTGCGCTCTGTCCGTCTGCTCCCAAGAAAAGCCCTTGTAGCCGAAATGCCCATACGCCGCCGTCTTTTTGAATACGGGTCTGCGCAAGTTCAACGTCTTGATGATGGCATACGGTCTTAAATCAAATTCCGCCTTGACAATCTCCGCAAGCCGTTCGTCGTCGAGCTTGCCCGTGCCATGACTGTCCACGAACACCGAAACGGGGTTCGCCACGCCGATTGCATACGCCACTTGAATTTCCAGCTCGTCCGCAAGCCCTGCCGCGACAAGGTTTTTCGCGATATAACGGCAAAAATACGCCGCGCTCCTGTCCACTTTCGTCGGGTCTTTTCCCGAAAACGCGCCGCCACCGTGCGCGCATCTGCCACCGTAGGTGTCGACGATAATCTTTCTGCCTGTCAAACCGCTATCCCCTTCCGGACCGCCGATTTCAAATCTACCCGTCGGGTTGATGAAGTATTTGGTGTTTTCGTCCATCAGCGACGCGGGAATGATTTCGTCAATCACGTATTGTTTCATATCCGCGCGGATTTGTTCTTGCGAAACCTCCGCGTCGTGCTGGGTGGACACGACGACGGTATCCACGCGCTTTGCCACGCCGTTTTCGTATTCGACCGTTACCTGCGTTTTGCCGTCGGGACGAAGATAAGGCAAAAGCCCGCTCTTTCTCACGTCGGTTAAACGCTTGGCAAGTCGGTGGGAAAGGGAGAGTGTGAGCGGCATCAATTCTTTCGTTTCGCGGCAAGCATAACCGAACATCATGCCCTGGTCGCCTGCGCCGAGTTGCGCCGCCTCGTCCGTTTCCTCTGCCGTCTTGTTTTCCAAAGACTTATCCACGCCCATCGCAATATCGGGGGATTGCGCGTGAATTGCCGTGATAATTTTACACGTATCGAACGCAAAACTACCGAAATCGTAGCCGATTTCCTTGATGATTTCCCGAGCCTTTTTTTCGTAGTCGATATTCGCCGTCGTCGTAACCTCGCCCATAATCAGGAGCGTATCGAACGCCGCCGCGCATTCAATCGCCGCGCGGGCGTTGGGGTCGACGGACAAAATCGCGTCTAAAATACCGTCGGAAATATTGTCGCATACCTTGTCGGGATGCCCTTCCGTTACGCTTTCACTCGTAAAGAACTTTTTCACTTGTATAACCTCTTTTTTCTTAATCGCTTTATAGAATAATACTATTATAATCTTTTTCTTTGCATTTGTCAATCGATTATCTTGCAAAATCCGTTTGTTTATGGTATAATATGGACTATGGAACGTTCGGTTTTGACAAATTTGACAAATTTGGAAAATTGCAAGCTTTGCCCCGTCGAATGCGGCGCAAACCGATTGCAAAACGCGGGCGCGTGCGGCGCAAAGGGACTGAAAATCGCCAAATACTATCTCCACCCGTTCGAAGAGCCGTGCATTTCTTTTGAAAAGGGCAGCGGCACAATTTTCTTTTGCGGGTGCAATCTGCGCTGTCCGTTCTGCCAAAACTACGAGCTTTCAAGGGCACAGCGTGGCAAGGAAATTACACCGAGCGAGCTCGTGGAAATTTTCAAAGAGCTGGAACAACAAGGCGCGGAAAATATTTCTCTCGTAACACCCTCTCATTTCGCCGCGCACCTGGTAGCCGCATTTACACTTTACAAACCGAAAATTCCCGTCGTGTATAACACGAGTGCCTATGAAAAAGTGGAAACGTTGCAACTGCTTGACCCCTATATCGATATTTATCTGCCCGATATGAAATTCTATTCCCCCACCCTTTCCAAGCGGTATTTAGGAAAAGAGGATTATTTCGACGTGGCAAGTCGAGCGATTGCGTTTATGTCGAAAAAGCCCCTAAAAATGACGGAGCAAGGCAAAATGCTTTCGGGCTTGCTCGTGCGACATCTCGTGATGCCGCTCTGCGTTTCCGATTCCAAAGCCGTGCTGAAATGGTTTGCCCGCGAGCTTTCGGGGAATGCGTATTTGAGCTTAATGAGTCAATACACGCCGCTTGGCAAAATCGAGGCTTTTCCCGAGCTTTCTCGGCGCGTTACGTCTCGGGAATACCAAGCAGTCGTGGACGCGGCGCTTTCGCTCGGAATTGAAAAACTCTTTGTCCAAGAACGCGGCTCGGCAAGCGAACAATACGTCCCTAATTGGGATTTTTAATCGAATACAATCGCTTTCAAGCGCACGATTTTGCTTGTAAGTTTGGCGGCTTGGGCGGGCGTGGCAAACGGCAATTCCGCCTCCGCTTTTCGGATACTCTCTAAAATTTTACGTTGATTTTTCATACGAGGTTATTATGTTGATTTCCTGCGAAAATATGTTTTTCGGGTTTCAAGGCGACTCTTTGTTAGAGAACGTCTGTTTTTCGCTTAACGAAAAAGAGCGCGTGGGATTAATCGGTGGCAACGGCGAGGGAAAAACTACGCTTATCCGCTTGATTTTAGGGGAGTTAGAGCCTGAAAACGGACGTATTTTTCGCAAAAACGGCGCGCGCATCGGGTATCTTGCGCAAAACAGCGACTACGACTCGGACAAAGCGGTGTTTGAAGAAATGCAAAGCGTGTTCGAAAGTGATTTGCGCGACCTTGCGGCGCTTCGCGAGGTGGAAAGGGCAATTTCAAAAACCGACGCGTCTTCCGCCGAATACCGCGCCTTGTCCGCCCGTTACGAAACGCTGAATAAACGCATTGCCGCGCGGGACAGTTATCAAATAGAAGTACGCATCAAAACGGTGCTCGGCGGTATGGGATTTGCCGATTTCTACGAGCGTAAGATTTCGAGCATGAGCGGCGGAGAGAAAACGCGCTTAAAGCTCTGCCGTTTGCTTTTGGAAGAGCCCGAACTGCTGATTTTGGACGAGCCCACCAACCACCTTGATATGAAAACGCTTTTCTGGTTGGAAGAATACCTCACCTCGTTCAAGGGCGCGATTTTGACGGTGTCGCACGATAGGTATTTCCTCGATAAAACAGTCTCGCAAATTTACGAGCTCGAACGCAAAAAACTGTCGGTTTTTAAGGGTAATTATACCAAATACAAAACGCTTAAAGCGGAAAAGGTCGCTTTTTTACAAAAAGAATACGAAAAGCAACAAACGGAACGGGCGCATATGCAGGAATACGTGGATAGAAACCTCGTCCGCGCCTCCACTACGAAAATGGCGCAATCGCGCCGCAAGGCACTTGAAAAAATGGAGCTGGTCGAAAAGCCGTTATTACCACCGCCGCCGCCCCGTTTTTCGTTTACGTTTCCCGAACGCTCGCACGAAAAGGTATTAGAAGTGGAAAATTTACGTTTGACCGCAGGCGAGAAACTGCTTTGCAAAAGCATTTCGTTTTCCCTCTCACGCGGGGATAAATGCGCGCTCGTCGGCGATAACGGAACGGGGAAATCCACGCTTTTGAAAACGCTCGCCGAAAACAAGAACAATGCTATTAAATTCGGGCGGTTCGTGCGCCTTGCCTGCTACGAGCAGGAACACGCCAACCTCAACGGCGAAAACGAAGTCCTCTACGAGCTTTGGGGCAGGCACTCTACGTGGGAACAAACGCGTGTGCGCAATATCCTCGCCGCCGCAGGGCTCGTCGCAGAGGATATGCCGAAAAAAGTGCGTATGCTGTCGGGCGGCGAACGGGCAAAACTCGCCCTTGCGGTGGTTGAATGTGAACAGGGCAACACCCTGTTTTTGGACGAGCCCACCAACCACCTCGACTTACCTGCCCGCGAATCGCTCGAAAATGCGCTCCAAGCTTTTGAGGGTACGCTGTTATTCGTTTCGCACGACAGGTATTTCATTCGCGCGCTCGCAGGCAAAATTTTTGAGCTGGAAAACGGGGAACTGCATTGTTTTTCAGGCGGCTACGACGATTTTACCGCCACCAAAGCCAACGCCACGAAACCCGTTCAACCCACACCTGCCCCTACTCTTTCCGAAAAACCGCAGGAAAAATCGAGCTATTATCGCAGTAAAGAAGAACGTGCGGCAGACGCACGCAAGCGCACGCGCATCAGCCAAATCGAAAAGGAAATTGGCGCATTGGAAACGGAAGAGGCAGAACTCAACGCCTCGCTCGCCGACCCCGACGTAACCGCTGATTTTGCCCTCCTCACCGAAAAATGTAACCGCTTGGAACAAATCCGATTGCGCCTTGACGAGCTTTACGCCGAATACGAAACGCTCGTTTAATATTTCAAATTTTTTCATTCACCCCCTCTATTCGCTTGACAATATGCTTTTAATATGATATCATTTTAATATCAAACCGTATTTGGAGGTGTTTTATGGAAGAAAAATTGTTGCTTAACAAGAAAAAAGGTATGCAGACGTTGCTCGGCTGTATCGGCGTTGAGCTGATTGCCATCGCGGGGATTATCACGGGCGCGATTATGATGGAAAGCATAAACCCCGTGCTCGGGACGATATTGTTTGTGGCGTCGCTCGTCGTTGCGTGCGTGGCTTGGATTCCGCTCGTGGGCTTGCGGGTACTTAAACCGAACGAGGCGCTCGTTTTGACATTATTCGGTAAATATATCGGCACGATTAAAGGCGCGGGTTTTTACGCAGTCAATCCTTTCTGCGTGGCGGTCAATCCTGCGGCGCAAACCAAGCTCAATCAAAGCGGCGACGTTTCTCACAAAGCGGCGCAACCGACGGTAAACGCCGATTTGAACGTTTCGTTTGAAATTCCCAACAAGAAAATTTCGCTCAAAATTATGACGTTGAACAACAACCGTCAGAAAATCAACGATTGCTTGGGTAACCCCGTAGAAATCGGTATTGCGGTTATGTGGCGCGTCGTAGACACGGCAAAAGCCGCGTTTAACGTCGATAACTACAAGGAATATTTATCCTTGCAATGCGACAGCGCACTCCGTAATATTGTGCGCATCTATCCTTACGACGTTGCGCCGGGCGTAGACACGACGGGCGACGGTATTGAGGACGACGGCTCTTTGCGCGGGTCGAGCGAGTTGGTCGCGTCCCGCATCCGCGACGAAATTCAAGTGCGCGTAAACGAAGCAGGTTTGGAGGTTATCGAGGCGAGAATTACGTATCTTGCCTATGCACCTGAAATTGCGGCGGTAATGCTCCAAAGACAACAGGCGTCGGCGATTATCGACGCGAGAAAGATGATTGTAGACGGCGCGGTCGGTATGGTAGAAATGGCGCTTGAACGTTTGAAAGACAACGGGCTTGTACAGCTGGACGAGGAACGTAAAGCGGCAATGGTGTCCAATTTGCTTGTGGTGCTTTGCGGCAATCACGATGCGCAACCCGTCGTCAATACGAGTTCGCTTTATTAACAAATAAAATAAACTTTGCGGCGCGGCACGCGCCGCAAAGCGTTGCGGGCGATTGCCCGCAACGCAAAAAAAGAAAAAGGCAGACAAACGGCTATGAACGACAATCAGAAAAAACAAATCCCCTTGCGATTATCTCCCAAGCTCTACAACGCGATTGCGGCGTGGGCGGAGGACGATTTCCGTTCGGTCAACGGACAAATCGAATACCTGCTTTCCGAGTGCGTGCGGCAACGCAAGAAAAACGGAAAATACGTTTCCGACGAAATCGATATGCCGCCCGAGCTTGACATTGAATAAATTTTCAAACCCCTCGCGCAAATTAGCGCGAGGGATTTTACGTTTCCAGCATAAAATTCATTGACTTTTTAAGGAAAGACGGGTATAATATAAAAGTAATCATTAAAAAAATGTAGGCGTGAGCGAAACGGTCATAACGAGATGGTCGTGTAAGGAGCGCAAGCGACGGAATAGCGAGCTTTGGCGAGCGTCAAACCGTTTGCTGTTTGGAAAATATTTTTAATTTTACAATTTTATCATTTTACGGAGCGTGAGCGAAACGGTCATAACGAGATGGTCGTGTAAGGAGCGCAGCGACGGAATAGCGAGCTTTGGCGAGCGTCAAACCGTTTGCTATTT
>JAFTKT010000135.1 GCA_017453145.1 Clostridia bacterium | reverse complement strand
GGAGCGTAAATGGACGGCGAACGCAGGTACGCTCGAAAGCTACGCCGACCAATACCGTTTCACGCAAGACTGGGAGGTGTTCTTCTTTGCGACCGATTTGATTGAATTACAATACAAGAAAACGGCGACTTCCACGACGACGAGAAAGGACGAACAGGGGAAATATATGACGAGCCTTGACCCCGACGAGGACGGGAACGTGAAAGAGCAAGCGCTTATCGACGAAATGAACGCGGCGATTACGGCGGACGAGAGAGCGGCAGCACAAGCGGATAAATGCACGACGGATGCGGAAATCAAGGCTTGGGTGCAAAAACAGAGAGCGATTGAGATTGTCGTGAACGCGAACACGCTCGATTCGCAGCTGGAAAACGTGCTCATTTTCTGGGAAACGGGCAACAATCTGCGCGAGGAGCTCGCGGCTGACATTCGTTCCGCTTATTACGACGATTTGAAAGAAGATAACGAGGGTTTACTCGTAAAAACGATTTCGGGCATCACGACGGCAAAGAAAACGGTCAACGACGAAGAGCACGACGTGCTGAAAATTACGATTAACGGCGTAGACCCCAAAGCAATTTGGAACTTTGCGTTCTCCGTTGCGCCCATGCATTACTATGCAGGAAAAGCGTATGCGGACAAGGCGGATGGTGTGGAGTATTTCGGCGTGGAATACAACAACAAGGACTTCTTCCAAAACGTTTTGCAAGCACCCGAAAAGAACGCATTGCCCGTCGGCGCAGGCGCGTATATGGCGAGCAATTCGAGCGGTGCGAGCACGGGCATTGACGGCGACGATTTTTATAGCGGTAACTGGGTATATTTCACGCGCAACGAGCATTTCGGCACGGTGGGCGAGAAATTGAGCAAAGCAAAAATCAAGAACCTTTGGTATAAAGTCGTGCCGACCGACCAGATTTTGAACGCGCTTATTAACGAGGAAATTCACGTCGGTTCGCCGAACGCGAAACCCAAGAATATTGCCGACGTCGATAAATACGATAGCTATTTAGAGGACGTAACCTATACGACGAACGGCTACGGCTACGTGGGCATTAACCCCAAAGCCGTGCCCGATATTGAGGTGCGCCAAGCGATTATGAAAGCTATGGACACTTCGTCGATTGTGAAAAATTACTATTCGCCCGATTTGGCGGAAACGATTTACCGTTCTATGTCCACAGAATCGTGGGCGTATCCGAAAGTCAACGGCAAGAACGTGGGACAACACGACAAAGTGAAGTTCTCGCGCGACGTGGAGGAGATTTGCGCGCTTGTAGAGGCGGCAGGGTATCGCAGAGAAGATACGAACAGCGTGTATATCAGCGAGGAAGGAAAACCGCTTAAACTCGTGTTCACGATTGCAGGCGAATCCAAAGACCACCCTGCCTACGATATGTTCGCGGAAACGGCGGAATGGCTCAACGAAAACTGCGGCTTTGACATTACGGTTGCAACGGATATTCAAGCCCTTTCCAAGCTCGCGACGGGCGATTTGCAGGTCTGGGCGGCGGCATGGTCTTCGAGTATCGACCCCGACTTGTATCAAGTTTATCACAAAGACAGCTCGGCGACGAGCGTCAAGAATTGGGGCTACGACGTAATTTTTGCCGATTCGACGGGCGAGTTCTCGTATGAGAAAGGCATCATCAATCAGTTAAGCGACAAGATTGAGGCGGGCAGAGCTACGATTAACAAGGACGAAAGAACGAGAATCTACGCGCAAGCGCTCGACCTGATTATGGAGCTTTGCGTGGAGCTTCCCACCTATCAAAGAAACGACATGATTGTCTATAACAAAAAGCTGATTAACAGCTCGACGATTAACACGAAAAACGCTTCATCCAACTCGGGTGTGTTCGACCGTATTTGGGAAGTGGATTATAACTAAACGAAAGGTGAATTGCAAAGTGGGCTTTGCGTAAAGAGTGAATTTTCGCTTACGCTCAATGAATTGCAACGCTCTGCGTTGCGTTTTGGAATTATTCTTTAATGCGTTGCCCCACAACGCAATTCACGAACAAAGTTCAATTCACGATTGTACAACAATCAATTTATGGCGAAGCCAATTCACTCGCGCGAAGCGGGAAGTAGAAAAACGTAAAGAGCAGAGAAACAAATGGTAAAATACATAATCAAACGAATACTCTTATCCCTTTTGATTTTGTTCGGGGTGTCGGTGCTATTATACGTATTAGTGCGTATGATGCCCGTCGATTTCGTAACGCAAAAGCTCGTGGCGGGCTTGGGAAGTCAGGGGAACGACGAGCTGATAGCGGAGCGGAAAGCCGCGTTATACGCCTATTACGGCTTGGAAGAACACCCGACGCTGTTAGGGGTTTGGAACGGGTACTGGAAATGGCTGTTTCAATTCCTGTCGGGGGATTTCGGCACGTCGTTTAAGACGGGCAGACCGGTAGAAAAGATTATTTTCGACAATATGGGCGTGTCGTTCGTGATTTCCTTCATTTCCTTGATTTTACAGCTTTTAATCGCCATTCCTTTGGGGATTAAATGCGCCTGCAATCAATATGGTAAGCTCGACTACACGGCGACGGTTTTGTCTATGATTGGCATATCCTTCCCGACGTTCTTTTTCGGGAGCTTGGCGATTAAAATTTTTGCAATGGAGCTCGGTTGGTTTCCCGTCAGCGGTTTGGATTCGGGATTATTCGGCGTGAGCGGCTGGACGAAATTTTGGGATATGGCTTGGCACTTGGTGTTGCCCATGTTCGTGCTCGTCGTGCTCAATATCGGTTCCATGATGCGTTACACGCGCACCAACACGCTCGAAGTATTGAACGCAGACTATATCCGCACGGCACGCGCAAAGGGCTTGTCGGAGAATACCGTCGTTTATAAACACGTATTCCGCAATACCATGATTCCACTCGTAACCACGCTCGCGGGGATTTTACCCGGACTTTTCGGCGGTTCTATGATTACGGAAACGGTGTTCGGGATTCCGGGTATCGGTAAAACGGCATACGACCTTTTGAATGCGGGCGACATTCCGTTTATCATGGCGTACAATATGTTTATCGCGGTGCTGACGGTAATCGGGATTTTGCTCACGGATATTATGTACGCGGTGGTCGACCCGCGTGTGAAATTAGGGAAATAAGGAGGGGAAAGACAATGGAAGAAGAAAAGAAACAAATTTCCGAAAGCTTGCCTGAAACTCCCGTCTCGCAAGAGGAATTGCACGGCGAAAACCTCACGGACAGAGCGAAAGTCCTTTCTCCCGGCATGATGGTTATGAAACGGTTTTTCCGTTCAAAACTGTCTATGATAGGCTTAATCACCTTAATCGCATTGTTCCTGTTTGCCTTTATAGGTCCGTTTTTCTCCGTTTGGTCGGGTGCGGACTTCGACGGCATGGTAATCGATTATGAAAACGCAAAAAATCTCGTCGTTTCGCAAAAGCTTGAATACGTTGTAAACGGCGAAACGTTCTATGCGTTCAGTATCACGGAAACGCCCATGACGAAAAATGTGAAAGGGGATATTACTTGGTCGCATTGGCTGGGCACGGACGAGCACGGCTGGGATATATTCACGCGGCTTATGCTCGGCGGCAGAATTTCGCTCACAATCGGGTTCGTCGTCGTGATTTTGGAAACGGTGTTGGGTGTGGTGCTCGGCGGCTTGGCAGGCTATTTCGGCGGTTGGGTGGACCAGCTCGTGATGCGTATCGTAGATATATTGAGCTGTATTCCGACTTTGCCGATTATGCTTATTTTGTCGGCAACCCTCACTTCCCTTGAAATCCTCGACATACGCCGTCTATACTATCTAATGGTAGTGCTCACGCTATTTGGTTGGGCAGGTACGGCACGGCTTGTGCGCGGACAGATTTTGTCCTTGCGCGAACAGGAGTTTATGCTTGCCGCCAAGTGCTCGGGGCTTTCGACGTATCGAAAGATTTTCAAGCACTTAATCCCCAACGTAATGCCCCAGCTGATTGTGTCTATGACGCTCGGTTTGGGTGGGATAATTTTGACGGAGGCAACGCTCGGCTATTTAGGCTTGGGCGCGCCGCTCGGCACGGCAACGTGGGGCGCAATGATTAACTACGCCACACAGGAAGAATATTTGTCTATGTATTGGAATTTCTGGGTTCCGCCCGGAATTTGTATCACGCTTGCGATTTTGGCGTTCAATTTCGTGGGCGACGGCTTGCGCGACGCGTTCGACCCCAAGATGAAGAGGTGATAAAATGGCAGACAAGAATAAATCGCATTATATCACCGCGAAAGAATTGCGGCGCATCGCAAAGGAAAATATAAATGCCACGAAAGCGTTCGAAAAACGCAAGAAACGCAAAAACGTCGAATCGGAATACGTAACACAAATGAAAGACCCTGCCAATATCGTGGAGTTTGAAGATTTACATACGTATTTCTACACAGACGCAGGCGTTGTCAAAGCTGTTAACGGCGTAAGCTTTTCCATTCCCGCAGGCTCGACGGTCGGCGTCGTAGGGGAATCGGGTTGCGGAAAAAGCGTAACATCGCTGTCGCTTATGCAGCTTGTACAAGGCCCGACGGGGCAGATTGTCAGCGGCTCGATTCGGTTCAGAACGAAAGCGTTCCGTCGCGACGAAAAGGGAAACAAGATACCCGTGTACGAGATGACGGAAGAAAACGGCGAGCTTGTCGTCAAAAAAGACGCCAAAGGCAAGCCCGTGCATAAAAAGAACGAGCTTGGCGGAAATCTCTATGAAACGGATGAAAAAGTATACGATATAGCGAAGATGCCGACGGAGGCTATGCGTTCTATTCGCGGACGGGAAATTTCAATGATTTTCCAAGAACCGATGACGTCGCTCAATCCCGTGTTTACGATTGGTAATCAGCTCAACGAGGTTGCGTTTTTGCATATTGAGGGCATTTCCAAACAGGACGCGAAAGCGCGCAGTATAGAAATGCTCAAACTCGTCGGGATTGCCGACCCCGAAGGGGTATATAAAAAATACCCGCACGAACTTTCGGGCGGTATGCGTCAACGCGTTATGATTGCGATGTCCTTGCTCTGCAATCCCCGCTTGATTATCGCCGACGAACCGACGACGGCGCTGGACGTAACCATTCAAGCGCAAATCCTCGATTTGCTCCGCGATATAAAAGGTAAAATCAACGGCTCGATTATGCTCATCACGCACGATTTGGGCGTGGTGGCGGAAATGGCGGATTTCGTCGTCGTTATGTACGCGGGAAAGATTATTGAAATGGGCACGGCAGAGGATATTTTCGACAACCCCTTGCATCCGTATACGATAGGTCTGCAAAAGAGTAAGCCGACGGTGGACGGCGAAGTGGAATCGCTCTATTGTATTCCCGGTTTCGTCCCGAACCCTATCGATATGCCCGATTACTGTTATTTCCGCGACCGTTGCGAGAAATGCAAAAAGGAATGTGCGGGCGAATATCCCCGTCTTGTGAAAGTCTCGGATACGCATAGCGTTTCCTGTTATCTGTATAAGGAGGGGAATGCAAATGATTGACGAAAAAGAGATTTTATTAGAGGTGAAAAACCTTAAAAAATATTTCGTAGTCGATACGACGTTTTTCGGGAAACCTACGAAATATTTGAAAGCGGTTGACGACGTGTCTTTCCGCTTGGAAAAGGGCAAAACGCTCGGTATTGTCGGGGAGTCGGGTTGCGGCAAAACGACAATGGGCAGAACGGTTTTGCGGCTCTATGACGTAACGGACGGCGAGGTTTGGTTCAAGGGGCAAGAGGTTTCGAAAATCCCCGAGCGTGAGTTCAATAAATTGCGCCCGAATATGCAAATGATTTTTCAAGACCCGTATGCAAGTCTTTCGCCGCGTATGACGGTGGGAGAAATTATCGGTGAGGCGGCGCTTGAACATAAGCTCGTAGATAAGGCAAACTACCGTGAATACGTGCTCGGCGTTATGAAAATGTGCGGATTGCAACCGCATTATTTCGACAGGTATCCGCACGAATTTTCGGGTGGGCAAAGACAGCGTATTTGTATCGCGCGCGCGCTTGCACTCAAACCCGAACTTGTGATTTGCGACGAACCCGTGTCCGCTTTGGACGTATCCATTCAGGCGCAAATTATCAATATGCTCAAAGAACTGCAAAAACAGCTGGGCTTGACCTACGTGTTCATTTCCCACGACTTGTCCGTCGTGAAACACATTTCCGACGAAGTGGGCGTGATGTATTTGGGCAGTATGGTAGAATACGGCTCGAAAGAACGTATTTTTGCGAACACGTTGCATCCGTATACGAAAGCGTTATTTTCAGCTGTGCCCGTGCCTAATCCGCACGTGAAGATGAATCGGGTGATTTTGAAAGGGGATATTCCCTCGCCTGTGAACCCTCCGCAGGGCTGTAAATTCCACACGCGTTGCGAGCATTGTATGGAGGTTTGCAAAACGGTTGCGCCGCAGTATAAAGAGGTCGAAAGCGGGCATTTCTGCGCGTGTCATTTATACGACTAAAAAGGCAAACGAACGGAGCAGGTATGGCGAGAAAGGAAAAAAAAGACGATTTAGACACGGAAACGACGTTCGCGGATATGAACGTCGAGGGGTTTAGCTGGTATAATCCCGATAAAAAGAAAAACCCGAATAAACAAATCGGAAAGGTGTCCCGCAAGGAATACTGGGCAATGGTGCGCGGTGCGTTTGCGGCGACGTTGCCCATAATCGGTTGCGTAATCGTGGGGGCGCTCCTTGTGTTTTTGCTTGCCTATTTATGGCTTGGCTAACGTGATAAAACCCGCGCGGCGATACACCGTATCGCCGCGCGGGTTTCCTTTTATTGATTAGCTTTCGCGTTTTGCTAACAGCTTTCCGCTTGTGGCGTTGAGTAAAAAGGCGTTCGTTTTTCCGTTTCGGTCAATCACGCCGATATAATAATACGGCGAATCCTCATACAGCAGTCGCAGGTAAATTTCCCCCGCAAAGCCGTATTTATCCGTCATAGTCGTAAATAGCTCCGCTTGTGCGGCGACAAGGCATTTGAGCGCGTTTTCGGGGGAGAGTGTGCTTTCGCTCAACACCGTTTTTGCGTTAAATTCCTGTATTTGCCCGTCGTAAACAACTGTACAGGACAGCTGTGTGTGCGCGGAAATATCAAGCGGATAGGCGTAGTAATATTCCGCTTTCACGCTATCATAGGACATTTCCCCGCCATATGTCTTGCCGTTTACGTCAAAAGACAGGCTACATTCTTTATCCCCCGACGGCGCAACGAGCCAAAATTCCGCGCGTTCGTTGCACTCTCTCGGCACACCGTCCGCGCTATACGGCGATTCCTTGACGGTTGCATAGACGCGCAAAGAAAAGCTTGCGTTGCCGTCTAATAGGATATTACTACGCAATTCGGATACGTAGTTAAAATAGTCGGTTTTCTTTTGACAAGCGCAAAGCAGAAGCGCGAAAAACAAGGCGGCTAAAAACGCGCAAAGCACGCGTAGCTGTTTTTTCGGGTGTAAAAAAAGCGATTTGCTGTGAGAAAAAACGTTCATAATTCAGTATATTAAAAAAAAGTTGAAAACATAACCGATAATTTCCGTTTAGATAGTTGATTTTTTATTCGTAATATGGTAAAATAATATAAATAGACTGGGAGGATAGGTATATGCGCATTGATAAAGTGATATTGCGCGCCGCTTTGAGTACGTTAGCGGCTATCGCGGCGTTGCTTGCGGCAATGACACTTGCGCTGTGCTTTATTTTTCCGTCTACTATGATGCGCATTACCTACGATTTGGGTATGGACGGCGCGAGCATTCGCTATGCAGACCGCGCTTATGCGTATACGGGCGACGTGTATTTTATTGCGTTTGCAACGGAGGTTGCAATCGGGGAGGAAAACGACGCGCAAATCGAGCTTTGCGGGGAGAAACTCATTGCAGACGAAGAGTTTGCCGCGCATTGTCAAAAACGTAATGAGCAGGTCGCAAGCGAGGGCGGCTACGAGCAATACGTCTTTGGACAAGTCTGCCTCGCCAAATACCGTCAAGGCAAAAAAACGGAGGCAATCGACAAAGCGTTTGCGTTTGTCGAAAGCAGCTTTCCGAAAAACAACGCGATTGCGGCGGTGCTCCTCACGGCACTTTCGCAAGGCGACGACGACACGGTGCAAGCCGTAAAAACGAAAATGAATGAGATGGATGCAGGTGAATTTTCCGAAACTGAAAAGGAGTATTTTGAGACTTTGCTTGCGCTCGCAAACGGATAAATGGATAAGTTTTCCCGACGGGGAAACAAATCCATTTACTTTATATAACCGCAAAAAATAAACTTTTTACATACAAGGAGATAAACTTATGAGTAGCAGAATCGTAAAAGAAGGATTGACGTTCGACGACGTGTTGTTAATTCCGCAGGCATCTAACGTACTGCCCAACGACGTTTCGCTCAAAACGCAGCTTTCCGATAAAATCAAGCTGAACTTACCTTTGATGAGTGCGGCAATGGATACGGTTACGGAAAGCCGTATGGCGATTGCAATGGCACGTGAGGGTGGTATCGGTATGATTCACAAGAATATGTCCATTGAGGAACAGGCGTCGCATGTAGACAAGGTAAAACGTAGCGAGCACGGCGTTATTACAGACCCGTTCTTCCTTGCGCCCGACAATCTTGTCAAGGACGCGCTCGCGCTTATGGAAAAATACCGCATTAGCGGCGTACCTATTACGAAAGACGGCAAACTCGTGGGTATTTTGACGAACCGTGATTTACGCTTTGAAAACAACTATGAACAGCCGATTTCCAACATTATGACGAAAGAGGGGCTTGTTACTGCACCCGTCGGCACGTCGCTCGAACAGGCACAAAAAATTCTTGGCAAGCACAGAATCGAGAAACTCCCGATTGTGGATGAGCAGGGCTATTTGAAAGGCTTGATTACGATTAAGGATATTGAAAAATCCATTCAATACCCCAACTCTGCGCGCGACGAAAACGGCAGACTTTTGGTCGGTGCGGCGGTCGGTGTTGCGGGCGGTACGATGGAGCGTATTGCGGCGCTTATCGAGGCGCGCGCAGACGTGATTACCATTGATACGGCGCACGGACATTCTGCGGGGGTTTTGAAACGGGTAGAAGAAATCCGCGCGAAGTTCCCGAATATTACGTTGATTGCCGGCAACGTCGCAACCCCCGAAGCGGTCGAGGCACTCGTAAAATCGGGCGCAGACGTTGTCAAAGTGGGTATCGGTCCCGGTTCGATTTGTACGACCCGTATCGTTGCGGGTATCGGCGTGCCCCAGCTTACGGCGGTTATGGATTGCGCGGAAATGGCGGATAAACTCGGCAAGCGTATTATTGCAGACGGCGGCATCAAATATAGCGGCGACATTGTCAAGGCATTGGCGGCAGGCGCAAGCGCGGTTATGGTCGGTTCGCTCCTTGCTGGTACGCTGGAAAGTCCCGGCGAGGTTGAACTTTATCAAGGCAGAAGTTATAAAGTATACAGAGGTATGGGCTCGCTCGGTGCAATGGCGGCAGGTAGCTCGGATAGATATTTCCAAGAAGGCACGAGAAAATTCGTTCCCGAAGGCGTGGAGGGACGTGTGCCGTATCGTGGTAGCGTTGCGGAAGTAATCTATCAAATGAAAGGCGGTTTACGCGCAGGTATGGGTTATTGCGGCAAGCCGACGGTGGAAGATTTGCGCACGAGCTCGCAGTTCGTTCGGATTACCAACGCGAGCTTGATTGAAAGCCACCCGCACGATATTTCCATTAGCAAAGAAGCGCCTAATTATACCCAACACTAACTGAAACTATTTTAACAAGGAGATATATATTTATGACAGAAAACGTTCGTCCCGAAACAATGGAACGTATTAACAACAAAGCGCTTGCGCAGGCATTTATCGCCGAGCAGGTAGACATTATCCGCAAACAGGTTGGCGATAAAAAAGTTTTGCTCGCATTGTCGGGCGGCGTTGATTCGTCCGTCGTTGCCGCGCTTTTGATTAAAGCCATCGGCAAACAGCTCGTCTGTGTGCACGTCAATCACGGGCTTTTGAGAAAAGGCGAGCCCGAACAGGTCGTTGAGGTGTTCAGAAATCAAATGGACGCCAACCTCGTCTACGTGGACGCGGTAGACCGCTTTTTAGGCAAGCTTGCAGGCGTGGAAGAACCCGAAAAGAAACGCAAGATTATCGGTGCGGAGTTTATCCGTGTGTTTGAAGAAGAGGCGAGAAAACAAGAAGGCATTGAATTCCTTGCACAAGGCACGATTTACCCCGATATTATCGAAAGCGACGGCGTGAAAGCGCATCATAACGTCGGCGGCTTGCCCGAAGATATGCAATTCGAGCTTGTAGAACCCCTCAAATTCCTTTATAAGGACGAAGTTCGCGTGGTAGGTAGCGAGCTTGGTTTGCCCGACGGTATGGTCTATCGTCAACCGTTTCCCGGTCCCGGACTTGGTGTGCGCTGTCTTGGCGCAATCACCCGCGACAGATTAGAGGCGGTGCGTGAATCTGACGCAATTTTGCGTGAAGAGTTTGAAAAAGCGGGCTTGGAGGGCAAAGTTTGGCAATATTTCACCGCTGTGCCCGATTTCAGAAGCGTAGGTGTGAAAAACGGTGCAAGAACGTATGCTTATCCCGTCATTATCCGTGCGGTAAACACCGTAGACGCTATGACGGCGACGATTGAAGAAATCCCTTATGCGCTCTTGAAAAAGATAACCGCTCGCATCACGACGGAGGTCGAGAACGTTAATCGCGTGCTCTACGATTTAACGCCGAAGCCTTCGGGAACGATTGAGTGGGAATAATATACAAATACCATATTAAAAATCAAACGAACTTGGAAAGCCCGCCGAACAATTCGGTGGGCTTTTAACATATAGTATAGTATGAGGTTTTCCTCAAATACGCAAGAGGTTTTTGAAATACTATGTGTAATTGTAATTCGAACAGAATGACGTATTCCTCGACGGGAACTTCGTCAAACGGTTGCGGCTATACTTCGCGTTGCTACAACGCAGAACAAACGAATTCTAACGGCTGTGGTTGCGGTTGTAGCTGTGGTTGTTTAGGCGGTTTGTGGAATAGCTTATGGAATACGGGCTACCAAAGCATCTGTCGCGATTACTGCGGCAATATCGTTGCGAGAAACGTCAATTCCTATAACGATACGTGCGGTAATTCCTGTGGCAATAATTGCGGTTGTTGCAACTGCTGTCATCAATGCAGCTGTGGCTATAACGATTACTGTCAAGATTAACGAAAGAATACAGCGGCGGATATATTCCGCCGCTTAAATTTTTATATATTAGGCAAAAATATATTGACAAATGAGGCGAAATGTGGTACGATATAAAAGCCACACAACTACATAATTTTTAACAGGGTTGCAGAAACTGTCTTTGGTGAAAGGCGTTTCTCGTTTTCTCATTCTGTAATTCTGTTAAATGAGTAATTGTGTGGCAACGATAAGAGAACGCTTTTGACGGTGCGCCTCTTGTCGAGGCGCATTTTTATTTTATACAAAAGGAGATTTACTAAAATGTTTGACAAAATTAGTGAGAAATTGAAAACGATAGCGAACGTATTATTTAGAATTGCCGTTGTTTTAGCGGGTATAATGTGCATAGCAGGACTTGCGTTTTTAAGTGAGGCGAGCGGTGCGACGGTGGGCATGCTTATCGGTGCGGCTGTGGTATTGGGTGGTAGCTATGTCAGTAGTGCCTTAATCTACGCTTTTGCTGAATTGCTCGAAAAAACGACGTCGATAAATTTGCATATCGGAAACATATCCTCAAACGGCATTCAGAGATTGATTAAAAATACGGAAAAGGATACGACTGCAACCAAAGAAAGTGAGATAAAATAAGCAAAACACCGCAAACGAGTGCGCCTGTCGTTTGCGGTGTTTTTATACCTAAAAACATCTATTATGCCACACATAATACCTATGTGTGGCATAATAAAAAGTTAAAATAACTATGTTATACATAATACCTAT
>JAFTKT010000134.1 GCA_017453145.1 Clostridia bacterium | reverse complement strand
GCGTATAACGGGAACGAGGATTATAATTTCTTTCTCTCCGTCATTTTCCCCGCAGACAGCCTGAAAATAATGGATTATAACCGCGTACTTCGCGATTTGAACGGACTTTCGGAGAGTGCCTTTTTGGAACAAGTCAACGCCGAACTCGGCGAAGTTACGCCGCAAGAGGGACTTTATCGCCCCAAGACCAAGCATGAAATCGGACTGTTTCTCGGTGGGAAATGGTATAGCGTGAAATTCAAGGCGGAGCTCTGCCAAGCGAATTCGCCCGTAGAACGGCTGGATTGCGAGATTTTGCAAAAGCATTTGCTTGCGCCCGTTTTAGGTATCACCGACCCAAGAACGGACGAACGCATTGATTTCGTTGGCGGAATTCGTGGGCTCGGGTATTTAGAACGGCGTTGCACGGAGGACGCGGTGGCGGCGATTTCCATGTACCCCGTGTCTATGGACGAACTCATTTCGATTGCAAGCGCGGGCGAGATTATGCCCCCGAAATCGACGTGGTTCGAACCCAAGCTTTTGAGTGGACTTTTTATTCATAAAATTTGAAGATAAACAGGGAGGACGAAACTATGTCCGAAACGATTTTGAAAAATGAGGAACGGGTCGCGCTGTCCTTGCGCGCACTCTACCGCAAATACGGTTATTTGCCCTATAAAATGAGCAAATTCGAGCCCTACGATTTGTATTCCTCCAACAAGGAATTTTTAGTCGGCGACGGCGTGATAACCTTTAACGACGCAGACGGAAAACTGCTCGCGCTCAAACCCGACGTTACGCTTTCGATTATCAAAAACGCGGGCGAGGAAAACCGCAAGGTTTATTACCACGAAAACGTATATCGCAAATCAGGCGCAACGAAAGAGTTCAAAGAGCTTATGCAGGTGGGTTTGGAGCGTATCGGCGAAAAGGACGTGTATGCGCTTTACGAAACGACGTATTTAGCGGCGGCAAGCCTGAAAGAAATTTCCGATAATTTCGTTTTGAACGTGTCGCATTTGGGCGTACTTTCGGCGGTTTTGGCGGCGGCGAGCGAAAACAAAGCGTTCGGGAAAGCGGCGATTGCGTTGCTTGCGCAAAAGAACCTCCACGAAATCACTGCGCTTTGTAACGCCTACGGTGTAGACGAGACGGCGGCGGTACATTTGAAAACGCTTGTAAAAACCTACGGCGATATGCCCTCGACCCTTGAAAAGCTTGCGCCGCTTTGTCAAAACGGACAAGCGAAAGAGGCATTCGAGGAGCTTAAAGCGGTGTGCGCGTTGCTTTCGAAATCGGAGCTTGCGGAGCATATCCGTCTTGATTTTTCCGTTGCGGGGAATATGAAATACTATAACGGCTTGGTGTTCAAGGGCTTTGTCGGCGGCGTCCCTGAAAGCGTGCTTTCGGGCGGACAATACGACAAGCTTATGCAGAGAATGGGCAGAAAGACGAGCGCAATCGGGTTTGCCGTATATTTGGATTTGCTCGAAGGGCTTTGCGAGCCCAAACGGGACTACGACGTGGATTTGCTCGTGTTATACGACGACAACACGCCGCCTGCGAAGATTGCGGCGGCGGTGCAAAAGGGCGCTAGTGAGGGCAAGAGCGTGAGCGCGCAAAAGGAAACGGGCAAATTGCGGTTTGTAACGCTCGTGGATTTGACGGGAGGACGGACGAATGATTAACGTAGCGTTGCCCAAAGGACGGTTGGGTGAAAAGGTGTACGCCACCTTTGAAAAGGCGGGATTTGAGTGCCCGTCGATTAAGGAAGTAAACAGAAAGCTCGTGTTTGAAAACGCGGAAAAGGGCGTGCGGTATTTTTGGGTCAAACCCTCCGACGTGTCTATCTACGTCGAACGCGGCGCGGCGGATATAGGCGTATGCGGCAAAGACATTCTCGCCGAATACGAGCCGAACGTCTACGAATTGCTGGATTTGAAAACGGGCGTGTGTCGCATGGCGGTGGCTGCGAGAAAGGAGTTTTTCGACGATAGAAATTCCACGCTCAAAGTCGCGACGAAATTCGTGAATATTGCAAAAAACTACTACGCGCAAAAAGGCAGAGAGATTGACGTTATCCATTTGAACGGCTCGATTGAGCTTGCGCCGATTTTAGGGCTTTCCGACGTGATTGTCGACATTGTCGAAACGGGCGCAACCTTAAAAGAAAACGATTTAGAGGTCGTGGAAACGATTATGCCGATTAGCGCAAGACTGATAGCGAACAAGGCAAGTTTTCAATTCAAGACGAAAGAAATTGAGAAATTAGTGGCGAGCGTGAGTGCGCTTGCGGAACAGGAAAAGATATGATAAAAACGTTCAAATGGGGCGAGGTATCGCCCGAAGAAATATTTGCAAGAAACAATCCCACCGCGAACGTATCGGGCGTGGTGTCGGAGATTATCGCGGAGGTCGTGAAAAGTAAAGACGCCGCACTCAAAGCCTACGCCGAGAAATTCGACGGAGTCGCGCTTTCGTCGCTGGAAGTGAGCGAGGCGGAAATCGACGCGGCGTTTGAGCAGGCAGACGAGGAATTTATCGCGGTTTTGAAAGAGGCGGCGGCGAATATCCGCGCTTTCCACGAACAGCAAAAACGCGACGGCTTTGCCTTAGAAAAGGCAAACGGCGTGATTGTCGGACAAAAAATTACGCCTATCGAAAAAGTCGGGTTATACGTACCTGGTGGCACAGCGGCGTATCCCTCGACGGTGCTGATGAACGCCATTCCCGCGAAAATTGCGGGCTGTAAGGAAATCGTTATGGTAACTCCGCCCTCGAAAACGGGCGGGGTAAACCCTAACGTTTTAGCGGCGGCGAAGATTGCGGGCGTGGACAAAATTTTCAAGGTAGGCGGTGCGCAGGCGGTTGCCGCGCTTGCCTACGGCACGGAGAGTATCCCCAAAGTCGATAAAATCGTAGGGCCGGGCAACGCGTTTGTTGCGGAAGCGAAAAAGCAAGTGTTCGGTTTGGTATCGATTGATATGATTGCAGGGCCGAGCGAGATTTTGGTGGTAGCGGACGGCAAAAACGAGCCGAGCCATATCGCCGCCGACCTGTTATCGCAAGCCGAGCACGACAAGAACGCGAGCGCGGTGTTGGTTACCGACGATAGCGCGTTTGCCGAAAAAGTCTCGGCGGAGCTTGAAAAACAAATTCCCGAACTGCTCCGCGCGGAAATTGCGAGAAAGTCCATTGACGACAACGGCAAGATTATCGTGGCGGAAAATTTAGATGCGGCGATTGAAATCGCCAACGAAATTGCGCCCGAGCATTTGGAGCTTTGTGTGGACGAGCCGTTTGCCTACCTCGACAAAATCAAGCACGCAGGCTCAATTTTCATGGGCAGATACTGCCCCGAAGCACTCGGCGATTATTTCGCAGGTCCAAACCATACGTTGCCTACCAGCGGCACGGCGCGGTTTTCCTCGCCCTTGTCCGTTGATGATTTCGTAAAAAAATCACAATACGTCTATTACACCAAACCCGCGCTTGAAAAGGACGCGGACAAGGTGGCATATTTTGCAAACAAAGAAGGGTTAGAAGCGCACGCAAAAAGCGCGAAGGTGAGAGTATGAGTAGATTTTTCAGCGATAAGTTTTCCAAGCTCGCGCCGTATACGCCGGGCGAGCAACCCAAAGACTTGCAATACGTCAAGCTCAACACCAACGAATCGCCCTTCCCGCCCCCGAAATCGGTGGTAGAGGCGGTTTGCGCGGAGGCGGCAAAGGCGCAACTGTATTCTGACCCCGAATGTAGTCTGCTTGTCGAAAAAGCGGCGGAGACGTTCGGCGTGAAAAAAACGCAACTGTTATTCACAAACGGCTCGGACGAAATTTTGAATTTTGCGTTTATGGCGTTTTGCGACAAATCCACGCCCGCCGTGTTTGCGGACATAACCTACGGTTTTTACAAGGTATTTGCCGAGCTGCACGGCATTGCGTATAAGCAAATCCCTTTGAAAGCGGATTTTTCGATAGACTACCGCGATTATTTGGGCGTGAACGCGACGACGTTTATTGCAAACCCCAACGCTCCAACGGGCATTTCTCTGCCCGTTTCGGAAATTGAAGAAATTTTGAAAGCAAATCCCGACCACGTCGTGGTAATCGACGAGGCATACGTGGATTTCGGCGGCGAAAGCTGTGTGCCGCTTATTGAAAAATACGACAACTTGCTGGTTACCCAAACCTTTTCAAAATCCCGTTCTTTGGCGGGTGCAAGGCTGGGCGTGGGGATTGCTTGCGAGAGCCTGATTGCCGATTTGAACGCGATTAAATATTCGACGAACCCTTATAACGTCAACCGTATGACAATGGCGGCGGGCTACGCCTCTCTTTGCGAGGGGGCGCATTTTGCGAAAACGTGCGCCGTGATAGAAAAGAACAGGGAGTACACGGCGAAAAAGCTTGCGGAAATGGGGTTTGAAGTGTTGCCCTCGAAAACGAATTTCCTGCTTGCGAAATCGGAACAAATAAGCGGCGAAGAGCTGTATCAAAAACTCAAAGCACGCGGTGTGCTCGTGCGGCATTTTAGCGCGGAACGGATTAAGGATTATAACCGCGTGAGTATCGGCACGCTCAAACAAATGGATATATTTTTAGAGAACGTCAGACAAATTTTAGCGGAGAAAGAACAATGAGGATTTCAGAGATTAACAGAAAAACGGCGGAAACGGATATTCGGCTCGTCTTGAACATAGACGGCGCAGGCAAAAGCGAAATCGATAGCGGCGCGGGGTTTCTCGACCACATGCTCACGCTCTTTGCTAAGCACGCAGGCTATGATTTACAGGTAACGTGCAAGGGCGACACGCAAGTCGATTACCACCACACCGCAGAAGATATAGGCATTGCGCTCGGCACGGCGTTTTATAATGCGCTCGGCGACAAGCGCGGGATTGTTCGCTATGGCGACATCATTCTGCCTATGGACGAAACGCTGATTATGGCGGCGGTGGATATTTCCGGTCGCGACTATGCGTCGATTACGCTGGATATTCCGACGGCAAAGGTCGGGGATTTCGACACCGAGCTTTGCGAGGAGTTCTTTCTTGCGTTCGTGCGCGAGGCGAAACTTACGTTGCACGTCAAACAGCTCGCAGGCAAGAACGCGCATCACATTATCGAGGGCACGTTCAAAGCGGTGGCGCGCGCACTCGGTGCGGCTACGAAAATCGACGGGGATAGAAAGAACGAAATTCCGTCTACCAAAGGCGTGTTATAAAGTCGCGCTATAAGCTATAAGTATTATAATAAGGACAAAAACAGTATGATAGCGATTATCGATTACGGCGTGGGAAATCTGTTTTCCGTCTGCGCGTCGCTCAAAAAAATCGGTGCGGAAGCGGTCGTTACGTCGGATAAAGACGTGATTGAGCGCGCGGACAAGCTTATTCTTCCCGGTGTGGGCGCGTTTGCCGACGCTATGGCAAAGCTCAAAAAGACGGGGTTGGACAAGGTTGTCAAGGCGCAAGCAGAGAAAGGGAAATATATTATGGGGATTTGCTTGGGTATGCAAATGCTCTTTGAAAAAAGCTATGAATACGGCGAGCACGAGGGACTCGGTTTGCTTAAAGGCAGCGTTGTGCCTATGAAGGGCGTGATTGACGGGGAGTTGAAAATACCGCATATCGGTTGGAATGCGCTCCGTTTCGAGAAACCGCATTTCCTGTTCAAATATATCAAGAACGGCGATTGCGTGTATTTCGTACATTCCTACTATGCAACGGACTGTCAAGATAGCGTGATTGCGACGGCGGAATATGATAAACACTTAACGGCGGCGGTGGCGAAAGACAATGTCTTGGGTTGTCAGTTCCACCCCGAAAAGAGCGGCGAGGTGGGCTTGAATATGCTCAAAGCCTTTTGCGAGGCAGAAAACTACGCGGCGAGCGGCGAGGTGAAAGCGTGAAAATATATCCTGCAATCGATTTATTTGACAATAAAGCCGTGCGGCTGTTCAAGGGCGATTATGCGCAAATGACGGTGTATAACGACAATCCCGTTTCGGTTGCGCAAGCGTTCAAGGCGGCGGGCGCGGCGCAAATACATCTCGTCGACCTTGCGGGCGCAAAGCTCGGCGAGCCCGTGCATTTCGAGGTCGTGAAAAATATCGTGAAAGAAACGGGTCTGTTCGTGGAAATCGGCGGCGGTATACGCAATCTTGCCGCGATAGAAAAATACCTGCAAGCGGGCGCAAGTCGGGTGATACTTGGCACGGCGGCGGTAACGGACGAGGCGTTTTTGGTTGCCGCGCTCAAAGCCTACGGCGACAAAATTGCGGTGGGGGCGGACGTTGCGGACGGTAAAATCGCAATCAAGGGCTGGCTGGAAAAGACGGAGTATACGCTCGATACGTTTATGCAAAAAATGCAAATGCTCGGCGTGAAAACGGTTATTTGCACGGACATTTCCAAAGACGGGGCAATGAAAGGCACGAACCGCGCCTTGTATAAAGAGCTTGCGAAAAAATACCGTTTGAACGTGATTGCGTCCGGCGGCGTTTCGTCGATAGAGGATATTAGGGAGCTGAAAAACGCGGGCGTATACGGCGCGATTATCGGCAAAGCGTATTATATCGGCGCGCTCGATTTGCACGAGGCGATAGAGGTGGCAAGATGATAACGAAACGGATTATTCCTTGCTTGGACGTGAAAGACGGACGGGTGGTTAAGGGCGTAAATTTTGAAAAGCTCAAAGAGGTCGCCTCGCCCGTTGGGCTTGCCAAATACTATTCGGAGTGTGGTGCGGACGAGCTTGTGTTCTATGATATTACGGCGTCGGCAGAGGGCAGAAAACTGTTCACGGACATTTTAACGGAAACCGCGAAGTCGGTGTTTATCCCGCTCACGGTCGGCGGCGGAATTCGCGAAATTTCCGATTTCGAACGTGTGCTTTCTTGTGGTGCGGACAAGGTGAGCGTCAATTCTGGCGCGATTGCCAACCGCGCGTTAATCGGTGCGGCGGCAAAAAAATACGGCGACCAATGCGTCGTGATTTCGGCGGATATAAAGCGCGTGAGAGGCGCGTTCCACGTCTTTGCCAAAGGCGGCAGAGAGGATACGGGTATGGAGGCAATCGAATGGATTAGCCGTTGTGTGGGCGAGGGCGCAGGCGAGGTCGTCGTCAATTCAATGGACACCGACGGCGTGAAAGGCGGTTTTGATTTAGAACTTTTGCAAGCGGTGTGCGCGGCGGTAGACGTGCCCGTGATTGCGTCGGGCGGCGCAGGCAAAACGGAAGATTTCGTGCGACTGTTCCGTGAAATCCCCAAAGTCGACGCAGGACTTGCCGCGTCCGTGTTCCATTTCGGCGAGATTGCCATTCCCGATTTGAAACGTAGTTTGAAAGAGCAGGGCGTGAACGTACGCTTATAAGCTTATGAGTAAAAAGGAGAATAGAAAAATGATTAAGATAGAAGAACTTAAATTTGACGAAAAAGGCTTAATTCCCGCGATTGTGGTGGACGCCGTAACCAAAGACGTGCTCACGCTTGCGTATATGAATATGGAAAGCTTGCAAATCACGCTTGCAAAGCAAAAGACGTGTTTTTGGAGCAGGAGCAGACAGGAGCTTTGGCTCAAAGGCGAAACGAGCGGGAATTATCAACACGTCGTGTCCATTACCGCCGATTGCGACAAGGACGCGCTCGTTGTCAAGGTGGAAAAGGACGGACCTGCGTGCCATACGGGCGCGGATAGCTGTTTCTTTCAGCCCCTGTATATCAATGAGGAACGGCACGAGTTTAGCCTGCGCGGGCTCTACGATTTGCTCGTAGGCAGAAAAACGGAAATGCCACAAGGCTCGTATACGACGTATCTTTTCGAAAAGGGACTGGACAAGATTTTGAAGAAGGTGGGCGAGGAGAGCACGGAAGTGATTATTGCGGGCAAAGCGCAGGACAAAGCGGAAACGGTCTATGAAATCGCCGACCTTGCCTATCACGTGATGGTGCTTATGGTACAGGCAGGCATAACGGTAGACGACGTTGAAAAAGAGCTTGCCTCGCGGCACGTAATCGACCACAAGGTCAAACAGGAAAAAATGACGAAATAAATAATTTTTTTGCTTTTGGAGTTATTATGCGAAAGAAAATGTCGACACTTTTATTTGTGCTTGTGTGCGTTATATGCGCATTGGGTTTTGTCGCTTGCGACAATCAAACGGAAACAAGCTCGGAAGAGAAATATTATACTATTGCTTGGACAGACGGAATAAATAATAATTTAATCAATGTTAAGTCAGGGGAATTATACAGTATTACTGATTTGCCTAGTAAAGAAGGATATAAATTTTTAGGTTTATTTGATGCGCAGGTTGGAGGTAGACAATATGTTGGCGAGACGGGTATGTGTACCGCTGCCTTTGTAGAGGATAGAAATATGGTCTTATTTGCGCAATATGCTCCAAAAGAATATACTATTATATTTGATTATCAAGGGGCAGAAATAACCGATATGACAACGATAACAGAGGAATACAATTCTACGCTTGCGAGAGTGCCTTTGAATTTATATAAAGAACATCAGGTTTTTGTAGGTTGGTATACGGAAAACAATGGTGGTGGGGTTTGTATT
>JAFTKT010000133.1 GCA_017453145.1 Clostridia bacterium | reverse complement strand
TGCATACCTATCTATTCAGTATGCAATAACACGATATTACTCGCGCTGAGTTCCCTCATTCGGATATCTACGGTTCATTGGATATTTGCTCCTACCCGTAGCTTTTCGCAGCTTGTCACGTCCTTCTTCGGCGCCACGTACCAAGGCATCCTCCGTAAGCCCTTTGTAGCTTGATCTTTCTCTCTTTCTACTCGTCTTATCTCAAAAAATTCTATTCTCTTTACTCGGCTAATTTAATTTCCTCACAGTCCAAGAGCCTTAAAATTGCTTTTAACGTCTTTTTCTTGTATTAACCAAATTAGCTTTTGCTTTCACTAATATGAATATCTTTCTTTTGCCTTTCGTACTCGTCTATATCTCTCAATATAAACTTTCTTTCTTGCTATGCAGTTGTCAATCTTCGTTGTACTTATCGACAGATAAGTTGCCGCCTAAAAACGCTATCCGTTAATCGACAGCCTAAACATAATACCACATTACGGAATATAAAGTCAAGCATTTTTTCAAAAAATTTTGAATTTTTTTATACTTTTTTTATTTTTTTCGCCAAGCGCAGATAAATCTTGGCTCGTTTGAAAAGTATTATATTATAAATGTCGCGCGCGAGAACGCGCGCGAGAGAAAAATCCGCCCCGTTTTTTGAATGCGAGGCGGATTACTATTTATTATTATTCTTCCCAACCGAGCAATTCGTTCGGGGAAATCTCTAAAATTTGACAAAGTAGAAAAAGTGTTTGAAAGTCGGGTTGATTGACACCTTTTGCCCATCGACTAATCGTTGCTTGCGAAGTGTTTAACTTCTCCGCAAGTTCCGCTTGCGTTATTCTTCGATAACGCATTTCTCTTTTCAAATTCTCGCAAAAATTCATTTTCCTTTTCTCCACATATCAATTATATACGATTAACGGATAAAAAATTTAATTTTATACACTTTCCGTATAAAAAATGCTTGACACACTCGTTCTAAAATGCTATACTGTTTATACGTTTTACGTATATTTTACATTTTGGAGGTATTTACTTATGAACAACATCAAAAAAGAAAGAACATTGCGACCTCTTGCACTTATGGCGACTGTCGTGTTTGCAGTGCTTACGCTGTTTTGCTTGCTCGGTTTTGTAGTTTTTGTGATTGACACAGACCCGACCACAACGGATATGATGCTAATGACGCTTTGCTGGGTTTGTATGCTCCCTGCACTTGGTTTCTATTATAGCTTTAGTCGGCAGGTAGTTTCCGATAAAAAACGTAGCATTGTTATTTTTTCAATGATTGCTTGCCTTATCGCAGACGTCATTTTTATCATTGTTACCTTTTGCGTAAAAGCTTCTATTACGGACGATTTTAGCATTTTCGGCATTGACCCTGCCATTACGTATATTCTTGCTGTCTTTACAGGACAATTCTCGTATTTTGCCTTATTTTTTGTATTTGGTAAAAAAGAGAAAACGCTTTTCGATTTTTTATGTATTCCCGTTGCGGCAATTTTACCTTTTTTAGCTTTTGCCGCTTCCGTCATTATTTTAGTCGTTGTAGCAATTCTATTTGTTGTTGCTGTCGGAAAAGGATTTGTAAAGTTTTCTAACGCAATCGGCGCAGGACAATCCCCTACGCGAAATATCTATACGGTAAACGACGGCGGTAGAACTTATACCTTGACCTATTATCAGCGCAATCTCGTACATAACGCCGACGAATACAGAGACGAATATAATCAAGCTTGGATTACCGATGACGGTGGCAGAACTTTTTCCCGTATTTAGATTGATTAAAATTTTAGCCATACGAAAAGGCGCGAAATCTTTCGATTTCGCGCCTGATTTTATTCGTTGTTTTATCAAACCACCTGTCAACGGCAACCGCCGCAGGTTTTGCAGTTCCCCGAGCATTTCTTGCTCGTTTTGCCTGTCGAGGAATACATTTCCCCTGAATAGTCGCGCAGGGCGATAGTCCCGCAAGTTGGGCATTTCACTTCGTCTAAATAGCTTTTCACAAGTTCGTCAAATTTCTTGCCGCACGTTTCGCATTTGTATTGTAAAAAAGGCATTTTTCGTTTTCTCCTCTAACCGTAACGCATATAGTATACTCCAAATTTTTACTTTTGGCAAGCGTTTTTAAGGGAGAATAACAGCAAAGGCGTTATTCGTGAATGAACTGACCTCACAAACTGAAAGACAGCGAGATTCTATCACTCGCAAAGCTCGTTCCAGAATGACAATACGAAATCAAAGGATTGCCTTGCCGCTTAAAAAGCTGTCAAAAAAGCCGTTTGCGTCTACACCCGTACGTTCAAACGCGCCGATTAAGCTTTCGGGCGTCGCAATTTTGCCTTTGTTCTCTTTATAATACTTTTTCAACCCTGCAAAAAATTTTTCCTCCCCAACGCTTTTACGGAGGGTGTCGAACATTACCACCGCTTTGTCATACGACAAGCATTTATACTCGTAATCGCTCAAATACTCTTTCAAGTGCCGCATCATACGTGTGTCCGTTCTGCCTAATACGCTACCGTATACGTCGTAATACGAGCGGTATTCTTTGAGGGAATCACGCACCGCGTCTTCGCGCGTTATGCCGTATTTTTCGTAATTTTCAAAAAACGTAATTGCGGAATACTCGGCAAGCCCCTCGTCCTGCCATGCGTTTTCTATTTGATTACTACCCACTGCGCCGTACCACCATTGATGCGCCGTTTCGTGCGCGATTGCCCGAGCCTGTGCCGTTTTATTCTCCCAAAGCGCGTCGGAAATCATAGAAAGGCAAGGATACTCCATTCCACCCAAGCAAAAACCCGTCTGCGCCACTTTATACACCGCGTGCGGGTATTCCCCGAACGTCTTTTCGTAGTAGGCAAAGCTTTCCGCCGCCACCGCCAAGCTCGCTTGCGGGTTTTTATCCGAATAATAGTAATACTCCACGACGTTTCCGCTCGTTTCCGTTTTCACCACTTTGAACTCGTCGCTCAATACGAACGCAAAATCCCGCACGCACGAGGCGTTGAATACGTATTCCTTTTTTCTTTCGAGCGTGCGTTCGCGGGAAATTTCACCCGTCGCCGCCGCCGTGTATTCTTTGGGCAAAGTCAGCGTTACTTGAAAATCCGCGCACTCGGATAAAAACGGGTCGCCGTCTGAATAATACGCCGTTTCCACAAACCCGCCCTTGTCAAACGCGCAAAGCACGGGAAAGAAATTGCCTAAATTGACGGTATGCTCGCCCACGCCCGTGCGGTGATGGACGTTTGCGAGTTTGAGCAGAAAGCCGATGTCGAGCACTACCTCCTCACTTGGATATAACGAGCGTTCCAAATGCACTTGTAAAACGTTTTCGTCCTCGCCCATAACCTCCCAATTCTTTGCACCGTTTACGCTTGAAATTACCATTTCACCGTAGCTTTCGCCCGCGTAATACGCCGCGCTTTCATACGCTTTCGAAACGGGGCGATACGTCGCGTCCTTGCGGTAGGCGTTGGGGTATAACTGGAATTTTAAGGTGGAAATTTCCTCGTCCGTTCTGTTTTCGAACGTAAGCTTGGTCGTGCCTGCAAGCGTGGCGGTTTCAGGGACGTATTCAACGGTAATCTCATACCTGTTACGCGCCTCCTCCGCATGAGCGCAGGCAGTAACGCCGCAGGGCAGGCAAAGACAGGCGAGCGTGAGCAAAAAACAAACGGGTTTTTTCATAGACAAGTTCTCCTTTCGGATTATTCTATGCCGCGACGAGGTTGCTATATGCAAGATAACAGTTAAAAGTGCTTAGAACCTGAAAAAAGTTACAGGCGCGCCTTGACGGCGCGCCTGCGTTTTTAATAAACAACGTTAAAGACGTTTGCAGAATTTTTCAATGCGGTCGATTGCTTGCAGTAATTTATCCTTTTCAGCCGTATAGCTCACGCGCATAAAACCTTCGCCACATTCGCCGAATGCACTACCCGGCGTACAAACTACTCGCACCTCGTCTAAAAGTCGGTTGCAAAAACTCGTGCTGTCTAACCCAAAGCCGCTAATATCAGGGAAAAGATAAAAAGCTCCTTTGGGGTGGTTGGTTTTTATGCCTTGTATGTTTTCAAAACCTTGCAGAACTATTTTTCGGCGTTCCGCAAACGATAAACGTATTTCCTCTGCAAATTCGGGGTGTTCCAACGCAAACACCGCGCCCCATTGTGCGGGCGTATTGATACAGGAGTTGAAATATTCTTGTACCTTGACCATTTTATTGACAATCGCGCTCGGTCCTGCCAAATACCCGATGCGCCAACCTGTCATGGCGTAGCCTTTGGAAAACGAGCCGACTACAATCGTCCGTTCTTTCATGCCCGGAAACGTGGCGATAGAGCATTGTTCCGCGCCGTCGTAGATTAACGAACCGTATACCTCGTCGGACAGCACGAGTAAATCTAACTCGCAAGCGACTTTGGCTATTTCTGCAAGCTGTTTTTTGGGAACGACCTCGCCCGTCGGATTGTTGGGAGAGTTGATAATCAGCATTTTCGTTTTGCCTTTTATATAAGCTTTGCGAATATCTTCCGCCTGCATACAAAAACCATTTTCAAAACTTGTCGGAACGGGTATGGCTACGCCGCCGCAATAGTTTACCGTTTGCTTGAAATTTAAGTATTGCGGGTCTTGGATAAGCACCTCGTCGCCCAGCGACAAAACGCATTGCATAATCAGCGCGAACGCGCCCATGCCCCCGTTGGTTACCATGATTTCCGTTTCAGGGTCAAAGAAATTCTTGGCAATAAAACCGTTCTTCGAAAGCGCGTTGCGAAGTTCCAAAATCCCTGCATTCGGCGCGTAATGCGTTTTGCCTTTCAGCATTGCCTCCGAACACGCCCTGCAAATAGCAGGGTTCGTGTCTTGGTTGGGTTCGCCGATTCCCATACTGATAACTCCGTCCATTTTCGAAGCCTTGTCAAACATTTCCCGAATTGCACCAAGACTAATATTTCTGGCTTTCTCGTTTAATCTTTCTTCGCCAAGCATAATTTCCCTCCGTCTTTTCCGTTTTATTTTAGTATTTTTAGTATAACAAAGGAAAACAATTTTTCAAAATTGGGTTCGTTAGCAGTTTTTAAGCATTTCAATGATTTTATTTATTTTTTAAGCCCTCGCCGAAAAACAAAAGGCTATTTGTTTAATTTTTTAAGCGAAAAATACAATTTTATAAAAATCTAATCAAATATACAGTTTATGTTGACTTTTTTTATCGCAAATGATAAAATTAACTAAAAATATTTAAGAGGTGTTTTTATGGATGAATTGGATTTACAAATTATCAGGCTTTTGGCGCAACACGCCGATATGACCGCTACACAAATTAAAAAAATTATCAATCTCTCCATTCCTGCTGTGAATAAGCGTATTCAACGCCTAAAAGAAAACGGCATTATTAAAAATTTTACCGTTATAACCGATAATAAAAAAATCGGCAAACCGATTGTCGCGTATATTTTCGTGATTTTACAGTCCAGCGATTTTATCAGTTCTCTGCTTGAATATGCCAACGCAGACGACGATATTTTGGAATGTTCCGCCGTTACGGGTGAATATGATTTCTTGCTGAAAATTTGCGCGGAAAGCATTGAAAAATTAGATGAAAAATTGACGCATCTCAAAAAATATAGAGGGATTGTAAAAAGCAACACTATGCTTTCTTTGACGAATTATAAATATTCAACCGCCGCTTTCCCCTCTTCGCTGTGATTGCGTAAGATTAAAAATTAGCGTGGCTCGGTTGCATACCGATAGTATGCAACCGAGCCGCAACGAAGAGATGCGATGGGGTCTTGCGAACGTCGGCTTTTAGAAACGAGTAGGTCGAGGCGCGGCGAGGGCGCATACCGATAGTATGCAACCGAGCCGCAACGAAGAGATGCGACGGGGTTGTGCAATCGTCGGCTTTTAGAAACGAGCAGGTCGAGGCGCGGCGAGGGCGCATACCGATAGTATGCAACCGAACCGCAACGAAGAGATGCGAAGTTTATAAAAGCCGACAAAAAAAATCTGCTCTTGACTTTGAGCAGATTCTTCTTTCCGTTTCTACGGTTTGATTTTTAGATTTTTTCCTTAACTTTCGCTGCCTTACCCGTCAACTTGCGCAGATAATACAGTTTCGCTCTTCTAACCTTACCCCGTCTAACGACCGTGATGGACGCAATTTTCGGGGAATGAAGAGGATAGGTTTTTTCTACGCCTACGCCATAGGAAATGTGGCGAACGGTGAACGTTTCCGAAATGCCGCCGTTTTTCTTTGCGATTACGACGCCCTCGAAGTTCTGAATTCTTTCCTTGCCGCCTTCGATAATCTTATAGCCGACCTTTACCGTGTCGCCTACTTCGAAGGAGGGAACTTCCGCTTTCAGATTTTCCGCGTCGATGGCTTCAATCAATCCTTTCATTTTCAGACTCTACCTCCGTTATTTACGAAACGTTCTTAACCCGCTGCATAGCTCCTCGCTGTGCCCAAATGAATAAAAAGGCAGAGGAACGTTCGAAGTCAACGATTATTATATAGGATTTTCTCATCTTTGGCAAGCGTTTTTATATCGTTTTTTTGATTTTTTTATTTTTTCTGTTTTTTTTCTTCAATTTTTTTCGCGCGCGGGTGCGCGTATTTCCTTGACATTATTCATATTTTCTTTTATAATAGTTAAAGTATTGTTATAATGGAGGTATTTATGGAATTTCTTCTACAAGGTTTCCAAGCGCTTACGTGGCAACAGGTTGTCATGTGGGCAATCGGTGGAATCCTCATTTATCTCGCCATTAAAAAGGATATGGAGCCCGCTCTTTTGCTCCCTATGGGTTTTGGCGCGATTTTAGTAAACTTGCCCCTTTCCCCCGTCATTGGCGACCCCGCCAACGGCGAACATCTCGGGATTATCACCTCGCTTTTCAAAGTAGGTATTGAAGCGAGCGAGGCTATGCCCCTCTTACTGTTTATCGGCATCGGGTGCATGATAGACTTTGGACCGCTCCTCACCAACCCCAAGCTCTTTATCTTGGGCGGTGCGGCACAGCTCGGTATTTTCGTTACGATTATCCTCGCGGCAATGATAGGTTTCCCGCTCAACGACGCGGCGTCTATCGGTATTATCGGTGCGGCGGACGGCCCGACGGCTATCCTCGTTGCGATGCAGCTCGCATCGAAATATTTAGGACCGATTATGGTCGTTGCCTATTCGTATATGGCGCTCGTGCCTATCGTGCAACCCGCCGTAATCAAGATGTGCACCACCAAAAAAGAACGTTTAATCCGTATGAAATATAACGCGAAACAAATTCCGCAACTGATGCGTATTTTGTTCCCGATTATCGTTACGATTGTTTCGGGGTTAATCGCGCCCGATTCGCTCTCGCTCGTGGGTATGCTTATGTTCGGTAACCTGTTGAGAGAATGCGGTGTTTTGAAATCGCTTTCGGAAACGGCGCAAACGACGTTCTCGAACACTATCACGTTGCTTCTCGGTATCACGATTGCGTTCCAAATGCAAGCGGCGGCGTTCTTATCGTTGGAAACGATTATCATTATGGCGCTCGGGCTTTTTGCGTTCGTATTCGATACTATCGGCGGCGTTATGTGCGCGAAACTCATTAACTTGTTCAGCAAGGAAAAAATCAATCCTATGCTGGGCGCGGCAGGTATTTCCGCGTTCCCTATGGCATCGCGCGTCGTTGCGAAAATGGGCACGAAAGAGGACCCGTCCAACCACCTTTTGATGCACGCGGTCGGCGCGAACGTGTCGGGGCAAATCGCCTCCGCTATCGTCGGCGGCTTGATTATCGGTATTCTCGGCCCGTTCTGCGGATTATAATATAAGGAGGAAATCAGACTATGTTGAATTTAATCGGTTTATTAGCGGCTTTTGACAACCTCACGCCCATGAATATGGACGCGCTCCTCCCCGCCCTTAACTTCTTGTGGCAAGGGCTTTTGGCGATTTTCGTCGTTATCGGCTTGATTATTATCGCCGTTAAAATTACGGCGTTTGCCATTGCAAAATGCGACGAAATCAAAAAACGCCGTGAAGAGGCGGCACAAGACGCGGAAAACGGGCAAACGAATTCCTAATTTTTTAATCAAAATTATCACAAGACCGACGTTTTCTGCGTATACTAACTGCGTAAATAAAGCGTCGGTTTTTGTTTGGAGAAGAGTTTATGACGGATTTTTTAATCAAAATGTTCGTGAAAAATAAAGACGACTGTTCTTGCCCAAGCGTGCGTGGCAGATACGCCGCGCTTGCCAGCATTACGGGTATCGTTTTGAACGTTTTGCTGTTCGCGGGGAAATTGACGTTGGGGCTTATTGCCGCCTCCGTCGCTATCATTGCAGACGCCTTTAACAATATCTCCGACGCGGGCTCGGCGGTGATTGCTTTGATAGGGTTTCGGCTTGCCGCAAAGCCCGTTGACAAGGAACACCCGCTCGGACACGGTCGGCTTGAATACGTCGCCGCGTTTATCGTGGATATGCTGATTATCCTCGTCGGGTTTGAACTGCTCAAAACGTCGGTGGGGAAAATCCTTTCGCCCACGTTGCCGAGCGTGGGAAACGCAACGCTCGTTCTGCTCGGCGTGGCGATTCTCGTCAAGGTTTGGCTGTTCTTTTTCTACCGTAAGATTGCAGGAAAAATAAACTCGTCCGCACTCAAAGGCGCGGCGTTCGATTCCCTGTCCGATTGCTTTGCGACAGGGCTCGTGCTCCTCTCTGCGCTCTGCGCAAGGGTTTGGGGGATTGCGATTGACGGCTACGCAGGTATTTTAGTCGCGTTGTTTATCGGGTTTGCGGGCGTGAAAGCGGCAAAGGAAACGATTGATTTGTTGCTCGGTTCGCCGCCTGACCCTGCCTTCATCAAGGACATCTATGCGTTTTGTGAAAATTATTCCAAAATCGTGGGCATACACGACGTTATGGTCCACGACTACGGCGTGGGTCGGCAAATCGTGTCCTTTCACGCGGAAGTGCCTGCCGATTCCGACATCAATATCGCGCACGAGGAAGTGGATAAATTGGAACGGGATATGCACGAGAAATTCGGGTGTATCGTAACGGTGCATCTTGACCCGCTCGTGGTGGGCGACCCGTTGATTGACGAGCTACGCGCGCTTGCCCAAGCCGCCGCAAAGGAAGTGGACGAGGGGTTTACCATTCACGATTTCAGAATGACCAAAGGCGAAACGAAAATCAATCTCATTTTCGACCTTTTACTGCCGAATAGCTGCCCTATCACGGCGGCAAGTGCCGAGAAAGCCGTTGCGGATAAAATTCGCGAGAAAGCCCCCGACTGTTCGTGCGTAATCCGTGCGGAATACCCGTTCGTTTAAGACACGGCTCACGCAAAACTACACTATCATAGGCAGAATAACGCCGCCCCTTTTCCAACGAAAAGGGGCGGCACGGTTTGTTTCTTTGATTTAGTCTGCGATATGTCTATGACGGGTCGTGTACTTGTCAATGTTTTCGTTCAAAAGCTTGATTGCCTCTTCGACCGTCTTGACACCGTAGATTCTGTCGTCGGGAATATCGGGATAACGGTTATCCGAATCAAGGCGGGTATTGGCGAGCTTTTCACTCCAACCGCCCGTATTTTCAAAAGCGAGCACTAATCTATCAAACGTCCACGCGAACGCATACTCGCAAAGCGTGCCCGCGCCGCCGCCTACGCCGATTACCGCATACGCGTTTGCTACCAACGCGTTACGCATTACGTCTAATCCCGTCGGAATAACAATATCGGCGTATTCGTTTGCCGTTTCCGTGTCAAACGAGGGTACGAGCGCAATCGTGTCCCCCTCTTGATAATGCTCGGACGAGCGCGCGCCTGCCATTACCGCCTCCATAACGCCTTTTAAGCCGCCCGACTGCACGCGGTAGCCGTTGTCAATCAACGCTTTGCCGAGCGCGAATGCGATTTGATAGCGTATGCCGTCCTTTTCAATCGCTCTGTTGCCGATAACGGATACAATCCGTCTTCTGCCTACGTTTTTTGTCATAATCGTCCTCCTAAAAAATATACGTACTCTTTTATCGTATGAAATTCGTCATAATTTTGCGCTCGCGTTCGGGAGCAAGACCTGCCTCCTTGCCGAGCTGTAAGCATTTGAGCACCCAAGCCATATTGTTGCCTAAAATGCGCATTGTCTGCAAGCCCTCCTCGTCTTTTAAGACCTCTTCGGCAAAGTTACCGTGTACTTCGTTCCAGTAGTTTGCCCCAACGACAAGCATATTATTGATAGTGAAATATTTATTTATCACGTCGAACGTCGTGCTCGCGCCCGCGCGTCTGCAACTTACGACCGCCGCCGCAGGCTTATACGCGAGCTTTTTGCCGCCGCTGTAAAACACTCTGTCCATAAACGACACGAGCCCGCCGGATGCGGAGGCGTAGTACACGGGCGAGCCGAATACGAACCCGTCGAACAGAGCCGCCTTTTCCACAAATTCGTTGACAGCGTCGTCGATTACGCATTTGCCGAGCTTTTTACAAGCCCAACAGCCTTTACAACCGCTCACGCCTTTGTCTGCGAGCTGGAAAATTTCCGTTTCGATACCGTTGGCATTGAGTGCTTTTTCTACCTCGCAAAGCGCGGTATAGGTACAGCCCTTTTCGTGTAAGCTACCGTTGACAAGCATTACTTTCATTGTTCTATTCTCCTAATCTGTTATTATTTTCAAGCATTGTTTGAATGCGGTGGGCAGGGATACCGTTTCCTCGATTTCGGCGAGGGAATAGGTATCGAACGGCGCGTCCTCCGTTTCCAACCAAACACAAGTGATGTTCCATTTGATATGCGTGAAGATATGCGTGAAATTTTCGCGTTTGCGTTCGGTGAACGCGTACACGCCCCACTCGTTTAGTATCTGTTCCGCCGTTTTGCCCTGCTGGGGCTCGGAAGGGAATTCGTTCATGCCTTTGAGCACGCCCTTTTCTCGGCGGCGTATGCAAAAGCCCGACGGGGTTTGGAGCAAGAACACGAACACGTCCTCTTCCCGTTTTGCTTTTTTCGGGGGCAGGACGGGAAAACGTTTTTGCTCGCCGCGTTTTTTCGCCTCGCAAAGCCCCGACAGCGGACAGCTTTCACACGCAGGCGAAAGGGGTTTGCAGACGAGCGCGCCCAGCTCGAACAGGCTTTGCGTGAACGCCGAACGTTCGCGTTTGCCTTTGGGATAAACTTTCGATAGCTCCGTTTCTAAATAGTTTCTGTATTTAGGCTCGGAAATGACGGTCGGGTTCGCCGTCAAGCGGGAAATCACGCGGAATACGTTGCCATCTACCGCCGCCACAGGCTGACCGAATGCAATCGAGGCAATCGCGCCTGCCGTGTAACTGCCCACGCCCGAAAGCGTTTTTAACGCCTCGACCGTTTCGGGAAATTTGCCGCCGAACTCTACAAGGATTTGCTTTGCCGCTTTTTGCATATTCCGCACGCGGGAATAATAGCCCAAGCCCTCCCAAAGCTTTAACAGTTTTTCCTCCTCGCACGCGGCGAGCGAGCGTATATCGGGGAGCGCGGCGATAAATCTTGCGTAGTAGTCCTTGACCGCCTCCACACGCGTTTGTTGGAGCATGATTTCCGACACCCACACGTGATAGGGCGTCGGCTCGTCCCGCCACGCAAGCTTGCGTTTATGCGTTTCGTACCAAGAAAGCAAAGGGGCAGGTATGCGTTCAAATAGTTTCCGTTCCTGTTCTATCGTCAAAAAATTAAACCTCGTTGTCGTTTATGTAAGAGGCGTTGAGCGAGATTACCGTTTCCGTTATCGACGGAGCGTCGGGGTATTGCATAGCCGTCGGCATGGACAGCGACGAATCCTCGCCTACGTAGGTTACGTCCGCTCTGCCCTCTTCGCGCGTGGTTACCAAACAGTTCCCAACCCCCACGAACACGCCCGGATTGCCGCTGAAAATGCTACGCATAAGCTCCACGCCGCTAATGAGCGCGACATTTTGTTCCCGTGCGAGCAGGGAAAGGAAATCGCGATATTCGTCCAAATCGCCGTTCGCGTTCAAATCAGGCAACTCCTCTAACCCGTCAATCACTAAAAACAGTTTAGGATAGCCCGCGCCACGCGCGTATTCGCCCGTCAGCTCTTTCACGCAAGCTTTGGCTTTTTCCAAATCCGACCTATTGCGTATATACGGCAGAGTTACGTCCATGCCTTTGAGCCGCATCAGCTCGCCGTAGTCCGTGCGCGGAGAAAGCACCAAAAAGTTCGCCTCCGCCATGTTGTATAAACGGGAAAGTGTGATAAGCAAGCGTTTGATGAACGCCGTGCGACGAGCGCCCGTAACGCAGGTGTGGTTCGCCGTGAACGCGTGCTTTGAAAGCTGGGAAAGCACAGGCTCGCCCGCCGCGTCAAACCCAAGCGGTATGCCCTCTTTCAAGGACTGCATTGCCTGCCCGTCCGCGTATTTTTCCGTTAAAAACGCGATAAATTCTTCCGAACGCATAGCCCTTTCTCCTCCGTGAAAATTTTCTCTTTTATTCAGTATACTACAAACGGAAAAAAATGTCAAGCAAATCAAGAACGAACGCGCCCGACGTTTTTCGGGCGCGTTTGTGTTTTTGTATCCGTTTTATGCGTATTTGGTGAAATAGGCGTCGTTATCGAACGTAATTTGTAGCGTTTCGTTCTCGCCGCTCTGTTCGCGGAATACGTTCAGGGTTATCGTATCGCCTTTGCGCACCGTCAAAAGCAGGTCGTTGAGGATATGACTACGCGTAATCGCCGTCGTTTTGCCGTCAATCGTTACCGATTGAAGCACGTCGCCCACTTTCAGCTTGCCGTCCGCCGCCACACCGCTCGATACCTCTACAACGGTTACTTCTTCGGTGATTACGAGCTTGCCGTCTTGATAGCTTGCCTGCGACGCCGTTTTCGTCGTCATAACGCCGAGCATGGCACGTTGCACCACGCCGCCGTTGTCCTGCATATTGTCAATCAGGTATTTTACCTGCGTAATCGGAAGCGCATAGCCCATATTGTCCGTTTCGTCCTCGACGTTCTTGGCGTTGGTAATCCCTATCAATTCGCCTTTGGCGTTGAACAGCGCACCGCCTGAATTGCCGTGATTGATTGCCGCGTCCGTTCTCAAAACACGATAGCTGACCGTCTGCGCGGCGTTGGCGAGCGAGGACATACCTATCGTTTCCGATTCCACCGAAACGATACCCGTCGTTGCCGAGATACCCAGCCCGTTCGCGTTTCCAATCGCAAATACCTTTTCCCCGACGGTTACTTCGTCGGAATTGCCGAGCGTGGCTTTGGTTACCGCGCTGTTCTTCAAATACTCGCTACCCTCGATTTTGAGGAGTGCGACGTCGTAGTCCATAGCCCCGCCGACGAACGTTGCTTTGATACCGTCGCCGCCCATATCCCCTTGGTCGTTTTTATCGATTTTGCCGTCCTCGTTCGCGTCCGAAAGCGCGCCGTCCGGGCCTGCGCCCGACGTGAAATAGTTGCGCGCGCCGTAGGGATAGAGATAAATGCAATCGGAAATGTCGTTGTCGGTGTCTACGCCCGAGCTGTAAAGAACGTGATAGTTGGTAACGACGAGCGCGTCGCCCGTTTCCTTGTCAAGCTCAATCACGACGCCGCTACCCGCCGAGCCGCTTGCCTCGACGACCGTTTTCGTTACGAAATTGCCAAGCCAAGTCTGCTGACGGTAGGTGGTCGTGGTCGTGAACGCACAGCATACGCTCATAACCGAAGATACGTTTTTAGCGATTGTTGCCGTGTCGTTGTCCTCCGTTAAATCTACGGATAAATATTCTTTCAAGAACTCTAAAAACGTGCCCGTATAGCCTGCCGTTTTCGCCGCTTCGTACACGCTTTGAATATCCAAGTCCTTGCCGTCGTCGCCGTCCGTACCGTTTTGACCTTTGAGCGAGGCGAGCCATTCCTGTTCCGTGCCCGTAAAACCGTTTTTAACGGCTAACTCATAGGCGTTGATAGCTTCCGTTTGTCCGCACGCGCCCAAGCCCGTGATAGCGAGCAAGCCGCAAAGCGTTGCCGCGATAATTTTCGTCATTGCCTTCATTTTTTCCTCCGTGTAGGCGTTTTGCATGCCTACGCGATATTTTTCTCTTTTTCTGCTTTTATTATACCCGTTGGGTTTGTTAATTTATTTAAGAGTTTTTGAAAATTTCGTGAAATCTACGATAACGTCTAATCAAAAGCCCTCTAACTCGTCGAGCGTCAGCTCGAACGCGGGGATAAAATGCTCGAAAAAATAATCGATTTCAGGCATTTTTCTGCCTTTCAAATCCTCTTCTATGCTCTTTTTCGCTTTCACGAACTCGCCGTTGCCTGATTTGAGTTCCTCCAAGCATTTAATATACGCGGCAAGTCTGTCGGCGGCTTTGACGAGCTTATATTCAACGCTTTGTTCGTCCGCGAGCACGAACGGCGCGATTTGAGCGCGAAGTTCGTTTGGCAGCGTTTCCACGATTTTTTCACACGCGCTTTTTTCCAACTCTTTATACGCGCCTTGAATACTGCGGTTATAATATTTAATCGGCGTAGGCAAATCCCCCGTCATCACTTCGCTCGTTTCGTGATAGGTCGCATACAGCACCGTTTTCAAAACGTCGGCTTTGCCGCCGAACACCTCGTTATGGATAACCGCAAGCGCGTGCGAAAACAACGTTACGCCGAACGAGTGCTCCATCACGTTTTCTTCGCGTACCGAGCGCATCAACTGCCAACGCTTGATATATTTCATTCTGTCTAAATACGCATAAAAATTACTTCGCATAATTTCCCTCCGTTTGCTTGACTTTTGCAAAACGTTATTATATAATATAGTTACTAAAATTTAACAGTATCCGTCGTGGGTGCCTTGAATAGGGCTGAGATTATACCATTTGAATCGGCAGGGTAATACCTGAGCGAGAGATAGATTGCCGTTTTTGTTCGTCCGTATTGTGATAGTGCTATGACAGCGGACGCCACAAACAGGATTTTTACGCACCCCCACGAAAGCAAGTCGTTTAGGGGCGTTTTTTGTTTGAGAAAACGCGGGCGACGGAGAAGGAGGTCTTTTATGTTTCTCTATTCCCTGCTCGAAGTTTCTGAGCAAACGACGGAAATCGTGAAATGGATTTCCGTAGCCGCAGTTTTGTTACTGCTCGGCGCCATCGCCGTCATCGCGCTCGCGAAAAAGACGCGGCGCGAGCCCAAACGCATTGCCTTTGCGGGCGTGTGCGTGGCTATGTCGTTCACGCTTGCCGTGCTCAAATTTAGCCCCGTACAATACGGCGGTTCGGTAACGCTCGCCTCGTTCGTGCCTATCCTGCTCTACGCCTATTTCTACGGCGTTGCCGACGGACTGCTCGTCGGGCTCGTGCACGGGCTCTTGAATTTCATTGAGGACCCGTACATTTTAACGCCTGCGACGTTCCTGTTGGATTATCTGCTTGCCTTTGCAAGCGTGGGCGTTATGGGGATTTTTGGAAAAATGCGCCGCAAGGAAAAGGGCGCGCTCCCGCTCGTGCTCGGCTGTATCTGCGCCGAAGGGTTGCGGTTTGTCTTTCATTTATGCTCGGGTGCAATCTTCTTTTTAGAGGGCGCGGTTTGGGTGGATTTTCCCGCTTGGGCGACGGCGAATGCGTTCGTCTATTCCTTTATCTATCAATGCGTGTATATCCCCGCAGACTGCTTGATTGCCTGTCTTGCGCTCGTCGCGCTTGCAAAATCGGGCGTAATCGATAAAATCGAGAACATTATCGGCAAAAAATCCGTTCAATAAACGGCGATTTCGTCGAAAATCTTTTTATCGACAACGAGCTTTTTGTTCTCTAAATCCACGCGTTTGACAACGCCTTTGACGGCAGGGAAGAGTATTCTTTTCCCTGCTTTTTCTAACGTGTAAATGTCCGAAGAATAGTTATTTATATCCACAACCACGCCGAGCGGCTCGCCCTCTTCCGTCTCACACGAAAGTCCAAGCACGTCTACGATATAATACTGCCCCTCTTCAAGCGCGGGCGCGTCCTCTCGTTCGCCCTCTATCGTCTTGCCACGAAGCAGTTCCGCCGCGTTCCTATCGGGTACGCCGCGAAGCCCTAAATACGCCGCGCCGTCCGTTCCTACCCGAAAGGACAGGATTTTATAAGCGGTTCCGTCGATATACACCGTCTTGAACGCTTTGACGTTTTCAGGGTAATCGGTGAACGTTTTGATTTTTAACTCCCCTCTGATACCTTGCGGTTTTAACACTTCGGCTATAATTAAACGGCTCATATGCTACTCCTTTTGCGTTAAGGCAAAAAAGGCTTCCGTTTGAAAGCCTCTTTCCGTTGTCTTATTTTTGCGCAAACTTACTCGGCGTCCGCGTCGTTGTCTACGGCGTCGCCGTTCTTTTCGCGAATCTCCACGACGTATTTTTTGCTGTCGGCAGGCGTTGCCGCACGCACGATTGTACGCATCGCTTTGGCGATTTTGCCCTGTTTGCCGATTACTTTTCCCATATCGGAAGAGGACAAAAGCACGGTTACCTCGATAACGCGCTCTTTTTCCTTGACTTCGTATTCGACGCGAGCTTTATCCTCTGCGAACTGCTCGACGATATACTTGATTAAATCTAACATGATTTAAGCTCCTTTTATAAATGAATTGCAAGCGTTGCCAAGCGAACCGCTTGCGGCGATATACTCGCTCTGCTCGTGCGATATGGTGATACCGCGATATATTTCATGCGATATGCCGACTTCGTCGGCGTTATGGTAATATTTCCACTACGCACGGCAACGCCGTGCATATCGCGCCCGACAGGGCATATCGCGCCCGACATATCGCAACGTTAGTTATATCGCTTGCAATTTGCGCAATTCACTTATTTGTCCGACTTTTTGCCTTTCGTCTTGGACGGGCTCAATTTGTTGCTCTTTTCTACCACGCCTGCTTTCACGAGCAAGTTCTTGACGGTCTCGGTGGGTTGCACGCCCTTTGCAAGCCATGCTTTCGCCGCTTCTGCGTTCATATCCAACTCGATAGGATTGCAGGTGGGTCTGTAATGCCCAACGCATTCAATGTATTCGCCCGTAGCAGCCTTTCTGCTGTCTACAACGACTACACGGTAGATAGGGTTCTTTTTGTCGCCCATTCTCATAAGTCTCATTTTTACCATAATAAATACCTCCAAAGTATATAAAATATTTTTTTTATTTTCTCTTTTTTATTTTCTATCTGTTAAAAGGGTAAACGGAATTTTCCGCGCCCGCCTTTCAGCTGTTTCATCAAAAGCTTGGTCTGCTCGAACTGTTTCAAAAGCTGGTTCACGTCCTGTACGCTCGTGCCCGAACCGCTCGCAATACGGCGTTTTCTCTTGCTATCGATAATCGAGGGATTGTCGCGCTCGGCTTTGGTCATAGACAAAATAATCGCTTTCGTGCGTTCAATCTTTTTCTCGTCGACGTCGCTCTCGCTTACTTTGAGTTTCCCCGCGCCCGGTAGCATAGACAGCATAGCCTGCGCGCCGCCCATTTTCTTCATCATGGAAAACTGCTCCAAATAATCGGAAAGCGTGAACGAATTCGCAAGCATTTTGCGTTGCATGTTCTTCGCGTCCTCTTCCGTAATCGCTTGCTGTGCCTTTTCAATCAGCGACAGCACGTCCCCCATGCCGAGTATCCGCGACGCCATTCTGTCGGGATAGAACGGCTCTAAATCGGTCAGCTTTTCGCCCACGCCGATAAATTTAATAGGTTTTCCCGTTACCGCTTTTATCGACAAGCACGCACCGCCGCGCGTGTCGCCGTCGAGCTTGGTCAAGATAACGCCCGTAATCTCCAAACGGGTATTGAATGTCTGCGCGACGTTCACCGCTTCTTGTCCCGTCATCGCGTCTACGACGAGCAGGGTTTCGGTTACCTCGACTTCTTTTTTGATGTTTTCAAGCTCTTGCATGAGCGTTTCGTCTATCTGCAAACGGCCTGCCGTGTCTAAAATTACGGTATCGTAGCCTTTCGCCCTTGCGTATTCAATCGCCTGTTTTGCCGTTTTGACAGGGTTTTGCGTGCCCTTTTCAAAGACTTCCGTTTGCGCGGTTTTGCCCACGACTTGGAGCTGGGAAATCGCCGCAGGACGGTAGATGTCCCCCGCTACGAGCAAGGGTTTTTTGCCCTGTTTTTTCAGTTGCACGGAAAGCTTGCCGCAAAGAGTGGTTTTACCCGCGCCCTGCAAACCGCACATCATAATCACGGTCGGGAGTTTAGGCGAAACTTCGAGCTTTGCGTTCTTTGCGCCCATGAGCGCAATCAGCTCTTCGTTGACGATTTTAATCACTTGTTGGGCGGGATTGAGCGAGGACAAAATTTCTTGCCCCACCGCTTTTTCCGAAACCTCCGCGATAAACTCTTTCGCGACTTTGAGATTGACGTCCGCCTCTAACAGCGCGACGCGTACCTCGCGCATCGCCGTGCGGATTTCAAGCTCCGTAAGTTTACCCCTCTTGGTGAGCTTGGAAAATATATGATTTAATCTTTCCGATAACGAACCGAATAAAGCCATTGCAACCCCTTTTATTCCGTTTCTATAATTTCCGAGCCAAACTCTCTATGCACCGCGTCAAGCTTTTCTTTCAAGCCTTTCGTTTCGGGAGAATTCTGCTCCTTGATAAAACGCGTAACTTCGGTCATATACGCCGAATATTCCCTTGAAAGCTCCGTCAACATTTTCAAAAAACCGAGCTTTTCATCATACGTTTCCAGCTGTTTTCGACATTTCCCCAAGCAATCGGACACGCTCTGCCGCGATACGCCCTTTTGCTCCGCTATCTCGCCGAGCGAAAGGTCGAAATTGAAATACAAATCGGTGATTTCCCGTTGCGTTGCCGTGAGCAAGGGCGAATATAAATCCCAAAGCTGTAAAAATCTCAAATCGTCTTTCATCTTCGTCTATTATACACGATAAAACGACGCCTGTCAAGCATTTTTACTTGACAGGCGAAACTTTTTTTAGAAAAATCTTGACAGATTTTATATCGCCTTACGGCGCATAAACGGCGTATGCCGTTGAATGCGCAACCTTCGGTTGCTTTGTTTTGAGGGCTCGTTCCGCCTGTCGGCGGCAACTGCCGTTGGGGCGTAAAGGCTCTGCCTTTACAATCCGCAAGGAACACAGTCCCTTGACCCTTTACCAAATCTTTACCATATCAGTTGCAACAAATCGACGAGGATTGCAAAGCCGAACAGGAAAATGATGCCGACGAGGTTGATGATTGCCTCTACCTTTCTGTTTACGGGTTTCTTCCTAATCCATTCAATGATACAGAAAATAACTTTACAGCCGTCGAGCGCGGGAACGGGCAAGAGATTGAACACGGCAAGGTTTACCCCGATAAACGCCGCGATATTGAGGAAAGAAGCAAGTCCGCTCGTCGCCGCTTGCGCGGTGATACTAATCGTCGTTACCGGCCCGCCCATTGCACTCAATCCTAATTTGCCCGTAAGCAATTCCCCAAGCGAACGGAGTACCGTGCCGCCGATTTTGAAAGAATAGGCAAACGAATGTCCGATGGCAGGGAAAAAGCCTTGCCGCTGGGTTACCGTATACAGCCCGTAGATATTCATAGCTTTGAGGAGCGTTTGCGTGTCCGACATATTCGCAAAATTCGCGTCCTGTGCGAGCACGAGCGTGCGCGTCTGCTCCGTGCCCTCCGAAAGGACGACAACGGGAATTTCCGTGCCTGCCTTTTCGCCGTTTAACGCGTCGATATAATCCGTGATTAAATATACGTTCTTGCCGTTTATTTTCAAAACAACGTCGCCCGTTTGCAAGCCGAGCCCGCGAGCCGCTTGCACCGCCGAAACCGCCGCCGTGTCCTGCTCGGGCTTTTCCACCACGACGGAATAGAGCGGTCTGCCTATTCCTGCGAACATAGCGACAATCAAAATGAGCGCCAAAAGATAGTTCATTGTCGCGCCCGCAAGCAGAACTAATATACGTTTCCAAGCGGGTTGGTCGTTGAACCGCTCGCCTTTCGGCTCGGGGTATTCGTCCTCTTGTT
>JAFTKT010000132.1 GCA_017453145.1 Clostridia bacterium | reverse complement strand
TACATTCGTCGACTGCCTTTTGCACCGCCTTCGTGCATAACACTTCGCCGCCGACTTCCGCGCCGTAATCCAAAACGTTAAAAACCATAACCCACTCTCCTTTTACGTTTGTATTTATTATACTTAAATTTGCGCATTTTGTCAAGGCTTTTCCCCCAACGCCTATGAAAAAATCTTTATTTTTACAAATAAAAACGCCCGCAAGAAGTTTCTTTCTCACGGGCTAGAAAAATAGATTTTCACGACAAACCGAGCCTTGATTATTAAGGCGCAACGAAATCGAGCGACCAACCGCGCGTCGAAAATATTCCGTCCCTATCCATATATTCGTCCGTTCGGGCGGTCAAGCGCTTTGCCTGCACCTGTAAACGGTTCGTCCGATACGTCCAATTCTCGCATTTTATTTCCAAACTCCCGTCAAAATAAATAGTAATATGCTCGTCGTGAATTACGTTCAAACGATACCCTGTCTGATACCAATATTCGCCGTTTCTATATATCTCGCAAAAACCGTTCTCACGGAATACAAGCTGCATTGATTGTTTGGGAACGAGCGGAACGCGCTCGCCCTCGCTACCGTCTGCGTGCCAGTCCTCAAACCAACCCTCAAACTCATACATAGCGCCGTATAACAGCTTGGGTTTTAACGTATTCTCCGACCATTCGCTACCCCAATAGACGGTTGCCGCCGCCTCGTAATAGTAATAAGTGAAGTTGTGATAGCCGACCTTATACACGCCCGCCGCGTTGATTTGACTGATTGCCGTTTGCAAAAAATCGCCCTGTAAAAACGCCCTCTCGTTTTGTACGAGCGTGAACGCTTTCAAGCCTAAAAACGGATACGCTTTATCGAGCACCACGAACACGAAATTTTCAAAGGCAATCCACTTGCCGCCGCAGGACGCGTTCAACAGCCAATGCCCCGACGAGCGGAAGGACAGCGTGCCGTCCGCTTTCAAATCAAGCGAGAGCGTCAAGTCCTTTGAACGGGTTTTAGAAATCGGGGCAATCGGCGCAAGCCGCCAGCCGTATCCGCCGCCAACACCCGTGCCGCCCGTCATATCCAAATCGGCAAAAAGCCCCGAACCGAGCTCGTAATCTATGAGCTGCGTTTCAAATTTTCCGCCCGAAAAATTCAGCTTGTCTTCGTCTTGGATTTGCTTGAAATAAGTCGTTATCCACTCCGAGCCGTCCGCGTTCAAATACCCCGTACTGCTCACGACGGGAAAACCGTAGACGGACGAATCGACCTTTTCGAACAGGAGCGCGGTGTAAATGCCGCTCACTTGGTCTTTGACGTATTGTAGCACGGTATTCCCAACGGCGACGAATTCACATTGCAATGCATACGTTTCGTTGCCGCAATAGGATTGTTTTTCATCGATTACTATCCAATCGAAAATCGAACCGCGCGTGCCGCCCTCGTGTTGCTTGTTTTCAAAATACGCCCACGCACCGCTTTCCACTTCCATATCCTGCACGATATTCAAGGTTGTGCCGATATTTTCCTCGTTCAACGTCCCCGAAAGCTCGGCTTTACCGTCTGAAAAACGCACGGACAGATTTTCAAACGTAATCTCGTCTGAACGCACGGACAAAGAAAACGTCTGCGCGTTTTCCTCCTGCAAGGCACAGGCATACGCGCGGTTACCGACGGTGATTGCCGCGTTGTCGCCGTCGATAATTTTAAGGCGAGTCGTTTGGTCGGAGGAAACGTAGGACTGCATATATTTCTGATAAGCGCGCGAGGCAAAAATCTCCCCAAACGGAATGATATTGCTATACAAAACGGCGAACGTGAACAGCCCCACGAGCGAAAGGGCAACGCAGGAACGCACGACGCGCTTTTTCTTTTTCGCGCGCTTGCTCTTGTTCAAAACGTCTTGCGTGAATTCTTCAATCGGTTTCATACGCTATCCCCTCCTCCGTCAAAATCGTTTTCAAGGCGGTTTTCGCCCGTTGTAACAGGTTATATACCTGTTTCTTGTTTTTATGGAGTACTTTTGCAATCTCCTCCGTCGTCAACTCCTCAAAATAGCGGAGCAACAGCGTTTCGCGGTATTCAGTCGGCAATTTCGCAATCGCCGCTACGAGCGCCTTGCGCCGTTCGTCCTCGATTAAAAGCCGTTCGGGGTCGTCGGAGCTTGTCGGCGCGTCCCGTTCAAGTTTCCGTTCCTTTTTGCGTTTCCGAAGGCGTGAAAGCGCGAGATGCTTTGCCACCGAAAACAAATACGTCTTGAATTTAGACGTATCCCTAATTTTCGGGCGTTTGACGAGGAGCATGGCGAATGCGTCGCTCGCCAAATCCTCCGCCTCGTCGAGGCTGTGCACGTAGCCGTTCACGAACAAAACCAAACCCTGTCTGTATTTTTGCGCGAGCTCCGCCACCGCCTCTTTCTCGCCGCGAAAGAAACGTTTATACAGGGTTTCGATTGCTACGTTGTCCTTTTTCGGCATACTTTGACCCGTCCTTTTGCTCCTCTCCGTATATTAGACGCGCTTTGTTGCGTTTTTACTCACAGAAATAGGAATATTTTTACAAAATTTCAAAAAATCACGGCGACGTGAGTTCACGTCGCCGTCCGTTTCGCTTTATGCCAAGCCGTAGGCAAGCACAATCCGTACGTTTGCGTCGAAGATGTTCCGCACGAATATCTTGACCGCCTCGCTCGTCGTTTTATCGGCGAACGCGTTTTCGTTGCTTTTCATCATCGTTACCGCCGCATTAAAATTTTTATAAATAATCTGCGCGTCCTCTTCAATCGCCGTATACGCCTCTTCCTCGCCGCCGTGCTGAATGGAGTAGATTTCCTCCACCGTATCGTTCATGGCGTAGAGCAAGTCCGCATTGCCCGATTTCAAGAAATCGACCGCCTCGTAATTGAGGTCGCAAAGGAGCTTTATAAAACGTTGCAGCTTTTCGTTTCCCACCAAATCCGTCGCCATTACAGTTCCACTCCGTTGCCTTTCAAAAGTTCGCGTGCCGATTCCACGCTATCCACGCCCGTCTTGTTCTTGATGGGCGCGAACTCCTTTTCACGCACCACCTCAAACGGCAGGATGCTGCCCATAGGCTTGATTAAATCCACCGCGAGCGTTTCGAATTTTTTACCGTTTTCCTTTTCGGGCTTACGCGTTACGCCGTCCTCGCACAGACATTCGATTTTCTTCTCAACGATATGCACGGGGATTTTCTGCTCGACGATTTTTTCGAGCGTGGACAAACGGAACAGATAATTCATAATCGCGCCGTAGCAATACGAAAGGTTGCCGTCCTCGTCGCGTTGGTTCGCCATTTCCTCCGTGAGCTCGTAGTATTCGATAATGTCGGGCTTGTCGCCGTCCATACAAATCACGCCGACCTTTTCTTTCGGCTCGGTCTTACAGATAACCTTTGCGCCGCAATTCACGCCTGCATCTATCGTCGCACCCACGAACACGGGGTCTGCGATACGCTGTAAAACGTTATCGACAGCATAGATGTTCAGCCATTCGACCCCTTTTTCGTGCAAATCCTTTTGCAAACCCGCACGGCAAAGCGAATTGAACCAACCGCCGTTACCGTTGGGCGAAAGCGCGGGAGTATCTTTCGTTTCCAAGAAGATTTTACCGTTATAGTCCACCGCAGGCGCCATATCCTGCTTGAAGAATTTCACTTCCGTTTCGGGATAACCGAAATAATTATGTTCTTTCCAAAAGCTCGTCGTTTGGTCGTGATTTTTATCGCTCGTCATGATATAGAGCGGCACGCGCACGCCGCACTTTTCATTGACTTCGGCAAGATTTCTCATTTGTTGCTCGAAAATATACAGCGGTTTCGTGATACCGATATTATACGCACCTTTCGGACCGTCCACGCCAAGCCGCGTACCCATGCCGCCCGCGAGCAAGACCGCCGCGACCTTGCCTGCCTTGATAGCCTCCACGCCGATTGCCTCGTATTCGGATTTTCTCTTGGCAATATCGGCAAGCCGCAAGCCCGCAATCGGGCGAATATCTCTGTCCTTGCCGCTCAAATCGACAGGATTTTTGAGCGCGTCCTCAAACTCCCAATTTATATTTTCAATCGCCGCCAACAGCTTGGCTTTACCCGCCTCGTCCAGCTCGTCGTAGTAACGCAAAAGCTGCGTTTGTCCTTTGCTTTCCAAAAGCTTTTTCGCTTGTTCAAAATTCATAAAAATGCACCACCTTTTTCCTTTTTCTTTATTGTAACAAATTTTTTACTAAAAAGCAACTCTTTGCGGGAAAAAACTTTACGAAATTCTTTCCCTTTTTTATGGGATTCTTTCTCTCGCTTTACATTCCTGAAAAAATATACGCCCCCAAAAGCTTTTCCTCTTTTGAGAGCGCATTCCGCGAAAACTGTCTTTCTATGATAAGCTTATCTTGCCTTTTTTAATCGATACGTTTTCGACGTTGACGAAACCAACTCGATTTTTTGTCCGTGATATTCTATTGCGCCGAGCGTATCTGACGGAGTGCGCACTTTCACATGTATACCGTCCTTTTCTTTCGCCCACTTAACGCTTAACCTCCCGTTCGGCGTATCGATATTCGCTTGCGCGGAGCGTATTTTTTTTAGGTCGGGAATTTTAATCTGAACGCACACAATCCCGTTTTCCATATAATATCCAATTCCCGCAATACACGAATAAAAGACGGCTGAAATATCCCCGAACATATGGTGATTGCGACTTAATCTGTCCTCAAAATCCTCGCACATACTTACCGCGCCGTGCCGTATGCAATACCCGAAAGAAGGATATTCGTTCCGCTCCCATATTTTCACGGAAATATCCCCCAAGCCGCGCGCAAACAATACGCGATGCAAATACTTGTTGCCTAATATCCCAAAAAAACTGCCGTATTTCTTCTTTCGAATTTCTTTTACCAAACGCGCCGTAATCAAAGCGTCCGTTTCTTTATCGGGCTCTAAAAAGTACAAATACGCGGCAAGCGCCGTTATACTGTTATTGGCGACCTGTCCGTTTTCTCCCAAAAAGGCTTTTTCTATGGCACTTTTTACTTGGATTGCCTTTTCCTCGTAGCCTTTATCTTCCCCGAACAGTTTCACGCAAAAACAAGAAAGATATTGCGACATTTTATAAAAATATAAAGAATCGGTAAGGCGCGTGGGCGCAATAGGAAATGTAACATCGCGAGGATAGCACCAATCCCCAAGCCCTACGCAAAGCAAACCGTTTTCGTCCCTTTTGCCCGCGATATAATCGTAGTATTTTTTCAAATACGGATATACCCTTTGCAAAATATCCATATCCCCGTATTTTTGAACGAGCTGATAGGTAATTTCAAAAAACG
>JAFTKT010000131.1 GCA_017453145.1 Clostridia bacterium | reverse complement strand
CGTGTCGCCTTTCTCGCCCTTTTCACCTTGTGCGCCCGTGTCGCCCTTTTCGCCTTTTTCACCATGCTCGCCTGTGTCGCCCTTTTCGCCTTTCTCACCTTGCGCGCCTGTGTCGCCTTGTTCGCCTTTTTCACCTTGCGCGCCCGTGTCGCCTTTTTCGCCCTTTTCACCTTGCGCGCCCGTGTCGCCTTTCTCGCCTTTCTCTCCTTGTGCGCCTGTGTCGCCTTTTTCTCCTTTTTCGCCCTTTTCACCCTGCGAGCCGTCTTCTCCAACGATTTTTCCAAGATTTTTCGGCTCGCCGACGGTAAACTCAACAATCAACTCGCCGTCTGCGTTTATGTATGCATTTTTAATACCAACACCGTCCGCACCTGTTGCGCCCGTGTCGCCTTTATCTCCCTTTTCTCCCTTAATCGTCAAAAGCCATTCTTCATAGGAAAGCGGTGTTTGCCCCTCCGCCTGCGCGTATACGACGTATTGCGCGTACACCTTTTCCATTGCCGTTGCTTCGCCTGCGCTTGACGAAATTTCCGTATCCCCGCACGCAGAAACCCCAAGCGAGCCTGAAAGCACGCTTAAACCTGCCAATAATCCAACCAAAACTTTTTTCGTTCTTTTCATAAGAAAACCTCCGTAAAATATTTTTCCCTTGTCATTGCGAGGCGGGCATCGCCCAACGAAGCACTCTCTTTTTAGATTGCCGCGCTTCGTTTCACTTCGCTCGCAATGACACGGTGCGTCTTTGCAAATCGCAAACTCATCGCAATGACGTAAAGAAACGTAATCAAAACGGCAAAAATAAAATGCCGCTCCGCAAAACGGAACGACATCTGTAAAAATGTCTCTCTCGCTTTGCTGCGACACAAATTGAAATACAAATCATCTTTCCCTATAAGAATTGTAACGCGAAAAGATACACTTCTACCAAAGAAGTATATACTTATAGGGAAACTCTTATTCAATTTGGTCGCAGTTTTATTTTACCACCTTTTAATCACATTGTCAAACTTTTTTATATATTTTATATAGAATAATTCTTATATACTATTAACGGTATTTCTAAAAACTCTTTCCCTAAAACGTTCCCTCGCCGCTTTCTCGCTCAAAATACGGCAATACGTTCAGCGGCGCGTCCACCTCGATTTCCCGACCGCCTTCGTAGAGCGTTCCGTCCACGTACCGCCAGTTCCCGACGGGTAATTTGACCTTGCGCTTGGTTTGTCCTTGCACGACGACGGGACAAACAAGCAAATCCTCGCCGAGCAAAAATTGGTCGTTTACCCGCTCGTAGCCGCTGTGCGGATAGGCGTATTCCAAGCACCGTAAAATAGGCTCGCCCGTTTTTTGCGTTTCGCCTACAAGCTTGACAATCCGTTCGCCGAACTCTGCGTGCAATTTCGCCGCCGCCAAGCAAAGTCTTTGTCCTTCCGCGCCGAGCAGTCGCCACGGCGCCCACGAAAATTGAATCATAGGAAACAGCGCCGAGCATTGCGCCATACGCACGAACAATTCCTCGTCCGCACGGAAATCTGGGTCGAGATTAAATATCCACTCGCCCCCGCCGACCATATCGGGGCAAACGTACGGATAACCGAGCAAGCTTTGCAACAGCGCGGCGGGAATCAATTGCTGCAACCCGTTCTCGCCCCAAGCATGGTTTTTATCCCGTATGCGTTGAATAACGGCACGACCGCCCCGACCGTAGGTGTCTTTATATTCGTGGTATTCGTATTTCGCACCGAAATCGTTCCACGCCTTGTTGAGTACCTCCGCGCTTTGCGTCGGCGGCTCGGTTACCCAACGGTCTTCGGTAAGCGAACAAAGATTACCGCCGTCGAATTTGAAACCGTCCACGCCGTATTCTTGCATTAAACGCTGCAACTGCGCATCCATACAATCCCTGTCCGCTTGCTCGTTCATATCGTACAAGCCCGACATACCGTTCCACCAGCGCACGATTGCCACCTCGCCGTTCGGCCGTCGTGCCAATTTACGCTCGTAAGTTTTTCCCTGCAATTCGGAAACGTAACGTGCGGCAAGCTCCAAATAATGCCGTCCGTCAAGCGTTACATAAGGCACGACCCAGAGCATAACGGTAAAGCCGAGCGCGTGCAGCTCGTCCATCATACCTTTCGGGTCGGGGAATTTCGTAAAATCAAATTCCCAATTCCCGTAATGCACGCTCCAACCTTCGTCAATGATTAAAACGCCTGGCTCGTACCCGTTATCCACGATTGCGTGCGCGTAGGCAAGCACCGATTTTTGCGTGGGATTGTAGGTAAATTCCATCCACGTGTTATATTGCGCCGTCGTGAAAAACTTTTCGGGCAAAGGCTTTTGCTCAAACGGGAAATGCGCCCGCATAGCCGCCAAATACGCCTCGCGCAAACAGCTACCCGCCTCGACAAGGCGTATATTTTCCCCGCTTGCGGTGATACGTCCTTCATCAAAGGTTATCTCAATCGGCGAATCGCTCCAAAGATACCGCCCCTTTGAGGATAAGTACAGTGGCGCGCTTTGATTGAAATACCGACACTCCGTATCGACTACGTTAATACCCAAAGTTATTTTCGTTGCGTTGTCATAAGGCTGACAGGCTGCCAACGACGCGCTACCGCCCCACCAAACCTCGTTTTCTTGCATTTGAAAAGCAATTTGTTTCATTCCGTTTACTCCTTTCATTTTTTATTGCTAATTGCTTTTTTTACATTTTGTTCGTTTTTCGTTGCTTTTTCAGAGGAAATATGCTATACTCTTTAACAACGAGGTATCGCCTATGTTTACGCCCCTGCGTTTCAATAAAAACAACCAACTGGTTCTACATTTCCCCTTTTCAGGCGACGAGCCTATTTTCGTTCGGACAATAGGTTGGCACAAAACCCCGCCTTCGCACGCTTACGGACCTGCCGTGCGGGATTATTATCTTTTGCACTTGATTGTCGAAGGCAAGGGCTCGGTGGAGCGCGGCTCGGAAACGGTTACGCTCGGCGCGGGCGAGGCGTTTTTGATTTGTCCCGACGAGGTGGTAACCTATCGCGCGGACGCGCAAGAGGCTTGGACGTATTACTGGATTGCCTTTGACGGGAGCTTTGCCAAGCACCTCGTTGCGCAAACAACAAAGCGGCTATACACCTCTTACGCACAAAGCGGCGCATTTGCGCTCCAAAACGCCTTAAACCGTCAGAATTTAACGGAAATCGACGCGCTGAATGCACTATTCTCCGTTTTGTCCGCTTTGCAAGATAACGTAAATCGCGACCCCACGAAACCGAACGCTATTCAAACGGCGTGCCATTATTTAGAAAATAATTATTTTGAAGAAATCGACGTGCGCGCGCTCGCGGCGCGTTTGGGTTTTTCCCGTGCATATTTCTCGACGACCTTTCGTCAAACAATCGGCGAAAGCCCTTATCGGTTTTTGATGAAAATACGACTTGACAAAGCGAAAGAATATCTGCGGGCAAACGAGCGGAGCGTGGAAGAAATCGCGCGTTCCGTCGGGTTTTCGTGCGTGAGCAGGTTTAGCGAACAGTTCAAACGGTTTGAGGGCGTTTCGCCCTTGCAATACCGCAAGGAACATTTTTCATAATTTTAGTATATACTATATTACAGAGCCTTGTCAAAGAAAACGCGATTAATTTTGTTTCGTATTTTTTACGATTTGTCCGTTTTGCCGTTTATTAAAAAAACTGTCAAAAAAATTTTTTATTTTTTTTGAAAAACCACGTAAAAATGCTTGCGTTTCTTTTTTAGATGTGGTATAGTATATAAGCTTTCGTTGGAAGTTTAGCTCAGCTGGGAGAGCATCTGCCTTACAAGCAGAGGGTCATAGGTTCGAACCCTATAACTTCCACCAGAAAAAAACAGTGCGGATGATGTATGCGGGAATAGCTCAGTGGTAGAGCGTCACCTTGCCAAGGTGAATGTCGCGGGTTCGAATCTCGTTTCCCGCTCCAAAAATATCTGCACTGTTTTTTCTTTCGAAAAGTTGGCGATTGGGAGCAAAAAAATACGGCGCTATAGCCAAGTGGTAAGGCCAAGGTCTGCAAAACCTTTATCCCCCGGTTCAAATCCGGGTGGCGCCTCCAAAAAACTCTGCACCGTACTCGCGTGCAGAGTTTTTCTTAAAATTGTCTTCATATTTTCTAT
>JAFTKT010000130.1 GCA_017453145.1 Clostridia bacterium | reverse complement strand
TACGATCACGTTTTGTACGTATGGTTTATTCGTTCGATCGTTAAATCCGAACGTTAAGCCCAAAAGCGTACCGGGTACGGCTTTACGGAGCAAAGCAAAGATTTCAGGGTGTCTGTCCTCGCCGAAACAATGTCCAAGACAAATTTCAGACTTTAACGGATACCATACCGTGCCGTTTTTGCCTTTCGAGGGCAAATCCACAAAGGTTGTCCAAAGCAATCTTTCTTTCGTGTTCTTGTCTTCTGCTACTCTTGCCTGTGCTAAAATTACTTTTTTCATTTTTTAAGCCTCCTTTTGGGAATGAAAATAGAAACCCAACTAAATTTATTTACAAGCCTTTTGGCATTGTATCAAAGGGGGCGCGGATACCGCCGCGCACGGTTATTTACTTTGTTACTCATAAAGGAGGTGAGAAAAAGACAAAGCAAATAAAATATGCGATAGGAGTTATCCTGAACGGATAATTTTCCTTTCGCATATAATCTTACCATAAACATTTCTTTTTTATAAAATTCTTTTTCAAGAAAACGCTTTACACGGCTTTATTTTTGTGCTATAATGATAATAAAGGAAATAAAATATATGAAATACACCGTACAGGCAACGAACTACGTTTTCAAAAATTTTATTTATATTTTCCCGTTTGCTATTCTGCCCGCGCTGTTCTTTTCCGCGTCGACGGACGAAGAGGCAATGATTTGCGTGCTTGAAAAATTCTTTTCGGGCGGAATTAACGGTTGGGATTTCGCACATTTGTTCCGCGCGATTTCCGTTTTGAATTTTGCCTCATGGAAAGCGATTGTATTCGGTATCGTCGGCATTATCGCCATTGTGCTTTGCGTGTCTTTGATGATGGCGCTTATGGAAAAGCATATGCGAATCGGCAAGCGCACGTTTAACGGCGTATTTTCCAAACTGAACGATAACCTTTTATCTACAAGCGGCTATGCGGTGTTGCTGCTCGTCATCTACGAGCTGTGGTCGCTTATTACGGCGGCACTCCTTTATCTAGCGGCGCAAATTCCGATTTTACCGATTGCCTACGTCTTTGCGGTGATAGTGTTTTTAGGCATGCATTTTGCCTTGCTGTATTCTATCAATATCATTTATTTGTGGCTACCGTGTATGCAAATAACGGGCTTTAAGGCGGCAGAGGCACTGTATTATTCCAACCACCTCATATCGCCCGTGCGGGGGCATATCCTTTGCGGACAGACGCTCATTCTATTTATCATGGACGCGCTTGTGTATTTATGCGTGCTGTTTGCGCCTAACCCGCTCGTGTTCACCTTGTTCACGTGCTTGCTGTATGCGCTTGCGATTATGATTTATTGCGTACGTATGCAGATTGCGTATTTTGACCTTGACAATATTGAACGTGCGGATATAAACAAGTATTACCAAAGCTAAACGACAGGAGAAACAGAAATGCTTTTTCGAAACAGTATCAGGCTTTTAACGGAAAATTTCAAAAACGTATATAAAATCCTTTTGTATCAATTTATCGTGGGGCTCGTGGCAGGTGCGCTTTGCGTGGCAATGATTTTGCCCGAACTTACCGAGCTGGTCAACAGCGCGCCCGTACAAGACCTTTTGACAGAGCTCAAAGCCTTTTTTACGGCGTTGTTTGCCGCAGATGCAGAGCAGCTTGAACTTGTGAAAGAGAACATCTTCGGCGATAGCGGTGCGTTTCGGCGTTTGAGCGATTTACTTTTATCTAAAACGGCGGGTATCGTTTTAGCGGCGGTGGGTTGCTTGATTGTCTATCTCTTAAAACGTTTTGCCGACACGCTTTGCTTTTTCGCGGTAGGCGGCGTTATGAACGACAAAATGTCGAGCTACACGGAAACGCCCTTTGCCGCGTCCTACGTTAAAAATATCGGCAAAGCCTGCCGTTATGCGCTCGTATACGTCCCCATAGCGTTCGCGTTTGACGTCGCCACGCTCGGCATTGCGTTCCTCGTGTTCCGCTTGTTTGGAATTTTAACGGCTTTGAGCTTTTCCATGACGGTTATCGTGCTCGTGCAGGCGTTAAAACTCACGCTCACGAGTCGTTGGATGCCTTCCATGATTACGGACGGGACGCGTCTGAGAAATTCCTTGCGGAGCGAGGATAAAACGGAGAAAAAACAACGCGCAAAGATGTTTTCCACCTATTTAGTCAGCGTCTACGGCGTGGTAATTATCAACGTAATCGCCGCAATTTGCACGTTCGGGAGCGCGTTGATATTGACCGTGCCCGCCTCTTATTTCCTGTTTATTTGCGAGCATTTCGTGCATTACTATACGGTGAAAGGAAAGAAATATTTCATCACGTTTGAACGGATTGCAAGCAATCCCGACAGAGGGGACAGAGAACATTTCTTTGACTATATTGAAGATACCAACGAGAAATAATAAACGAATAAGGACAGAAAGGAGTTCAAATGGAGTATTTCAAAAACTATCAAGCATGGTTAAACAATCCCGCGCTCTGTGCGGAGGGTAAAGCGGAGCTTGCTGAGATAGAAGGCAACGACAAGGAAATTGAATACCTTTTCGGCGGCGAAATGGAATTCGGCACGGCGGGGATGCGTGGCGTAATCGGTTACGGCATCAATATGATGAATATTTACACGGTTATGCGCGCAACGCAAGGGCTTTGCGAATGGATTAAAAGTCTGGGGAATGAGGCGATGTCGCGCGGCGTTGCCATTTCCTACGACACGCGCAGAAAATCGGAAGAATTTGCAAAAGCGGCGGCAGGCGTGCTCGCGAAAAACGGCATTAAAGCGCATTTATTCAACGACGTGCGTCCTGTGCCTATGCTTTCCTATGCCGTGCGGTATTTGGGTACGATTGCGGGGATTATGATTACCGCAAGCCACAATCCCAAAGAATATAACGGCTACAAGGTTTACGGCGAGGACGGCGCGCAGATGTCGCCCGAAGATACGGCAAAAGTCGTTTCGTACATTTCGGAAATCAAAGACTATCTGTCCGTACAGGCGGAAGAAAGCAGTCCGTTAATTGTTCCCATTCCGCAGAAGCTGGACGACGATTATATCGAAGAACTGTTAAAGCTCACGCTTTCCAAAGAGGCGATTAAAGCCTGCGGAAAGGATTTGAAACTTGTTTACACGCCCGTACATGGTAGCGGATATATGCCCGTTACCCGCATTTTGAAAACGCTCGGCATTAACGCGACCATCGTAGAAGAGCAAACGACGAAAGACACGGAGTTTTCGACGGTAAAAGTCCCCAACCCCGAGTTCAAAGAAACGCTTTCTATGGGGATTGCGCTAGCGAATAAAATCAATGCCGACGTCGTGTTCGGAACAGACCCCGACTCCGACCGTTTAGGCGTTGCGCTTAAAGACGAAACAGGCGAATTTATCGCGCTTTCCGGCAATCAAGTGGGGATTTTGCTCCTCGATTATATTCTTGCGCGTTTGGCGGAAGAAAACAAAATGCCGAAAAACGCGGCGGTTGTCAAATCGTTCGTTACGACGGGTATGGCAAAAACCCTTTGCGACGACTATGGCGTTGCGCTTTATGAAACGCCCGTCGGTTTCAAATTTATCGGCGAAAAGATAAAGGAATGGGAAAAGAACGGCGCGCATACGTATATTTTCGGTTTTGAAGAATCGTGCGGGTATTTGCGCGGCACGCACGCAAGGGACAAAGACGCGGTTGTGGCGTCTATGCTCTGCGCGGAAATGGTTTGCTATTATCGATACGTCGGCAAGACCGTCTATCAAAGATTGCAAGAAATTTATCAAAAATACGGCTACGTGTTAGACCAAAACGTTTCGATTGCCTATTCGGGCTTGAACGCTATGAAAGAGATGAACGCGGTAGTCGACGGCTTAAAGTCCTTAAAGCCGACGGATTTTGCAGGCGAAAGGGTGGAGGCGATTCGCGATTACAGCGCGGCAAAGCGTTTCGTGTATGAGAACGGAAAAACGGAAGAAATGAGCATTCCCAAATGCAACTGCGTCTACTATGAACTTTGCGGCGGTTCGTTCGTATGCGTGCGCCCGTCGGGAACAGAACCCAAACTGAAAATCTACTATTCTATTAAAGCAAAGGACGAAACGGCGGCGAAAGAAAAGCTTTCGCAAATCCAAAATTCGGTAAACACGCTACTTGAAAGCGTAAAAAAATAAAGGCAGGTATACACTTATGAAAATCTTATTCTACGGTGATTCTATCACAGACGCAAGTAGAGCACGGGACGTTGATTTCGTTCCGCAAAGCTACGGCACGGGCTACGTCCGCGCAGTCGCAGGCAAGCTCCTGTTCGACGCACCCGAAAAATATGAAATTATCAATCGCGGCATCAGCGGCAACCGCGTTGTCGATTTGTATGCAAGAATTAAATGCGATTGTTGGAATTTAGAACCCGACGTTTTGAGTATTTTAATCGGCGTCAACGACGTATGGCACGAAGTGGGGCATCAAAACGGGGTGGAGATTGAACGTTTTGAAAACGTTTACAGAATGCTCCTTTCGGACACGAAAAAGAGATTGCCGAACGTTAAAATTATTCTTTGCGAACCGTTCGTTCTCAAAGGCTTTGCAACGGAAGAAAACTACGACAAGTTCTTGGCGGTTAAAGATTACGCGAAAGTCGTGAAAAAACTTGCGGCAGAGTTCGGTTGCGAATTCTTGCCGTTGCAAGAAAAGATAGACGACTACGCGGCAAAGCACGGCGCGGCGGCTTGCCTTCGCGACGGCGTACATCCCGCAATTGGCGGCGCACAGCTGATTGCCGAAGAATGGCTCAAACTTTTCAAAGAAAAAATCGATAACTAAAAGATAGCCGCGCAGGGCATGCCCTGCGCGGCGTTCGTTATGCGGTTATTTAATGCTTGTTTTGTA
>JAFTKT010000129.1 GCA_017453145.1 Clostridia bacterium | reverse complement strand
AAAATCGCAAAGGGCTTTTGACGGCGACGAACTATATCCGTCCCGAAGACGTCGAATTATACGAAACGCTCGTGCCTGCTATGAAATTAGCACCGCGCGTACACGAAAATCCGTCGAGGGGTTTAAGAGCGTATATTGAAAGAAAAAAGTTTGTCGGTAATATGGCGAGCTTGTTAGAACCCAACCACGCAGGGACGATTTATCCTTACGTTTTGGAAAACGGAAAAATTGAAAGAAAAATAGAAAACGGAAAACTTATATACGCGAACGGTGAAAACGCGTTCGTGAAATTGGAGGAGAACTATGCTTACCAGCAAAATGATTAAACAAGCGGCGTTCGAGGCAGGGGCAGACCTTTGCGGGATTGGACCTATGTCGAGATTTAACGGCGCGCCCGACGTCATGAATCCGCAGTTTTTGTTCCCGCAGGCAAAGAGCTGTATCGCCATGGCGTTCAGAATCCCTCGCGGTGTACAAAGAGGCATCGAAGAGGGCACGCAGTTCTATCAGTACCCGTCTATGGCGTATGGTGGGATTAACGAAATTCACGCGCCTGCCGTGCTTTACCACGTCGGGAAAGTAATCGAGGACGAGGGCTTTGAAGCGTTCGTGTACCGTAACACAGGTGCAAGAGGCGCGGTTTCGGATATGGACGGAACGCCCGGAAACACCCTTTCGCCCGAAGAACAAATCGAAATCAGCAAACACGCAAAAGGTAAAACGGCGCACCACAGAAGCGTACAGTTCACCCGCGCGGTAGAAGAGGGCAAACAACCGCCCGATTTACAATTCCAATTCCGTTTGGCGGCAGTTGCCTGCGGACTTGGCGAAATCGGTTGGAGTAAAATGCTCTTAACGCCCGAATTCGGGCCTTTGCAACGTGTGGCGTTCATTTTCACGGACGCGGAGCTGGAATACGACGAAATGTATTCGGGTAAACCCCTTTGCAGAAAATGCGGCGCGTGTGTGAGAGAGTGTCCCGGTGGCTGTATTCCTGCGATTAAATCTGGCAAGACGGTTTCCGTGAACTTGGACGGAAAGCTTTGCGAATGGGGGGATATTGATATGTGGCGTTGCTACGCGTTCTATACGCACGGCGGCAGATATTTTAACCCGTTCGTACCCAAAGAAGTATTCGACAAGAATGAAAACGGTATGCTGGATTTGCTCGAAGGCGTAACGGACGTTGCGAACGAAAAGGAAGTTATGAAAGTGTACACGGCACTCGAAAAATATTTCCCGAGCTGGGTGGGCTACAACATGGCGAAATGCGGCGGCTGTATCCGCGCTTGCGTGAGTATGCTTGAAAAGAAAGGCGGTTGCATGGAGGGCAGATTTGAAAATCCTCTCCGCCATGAAATGAAAGCTTGGAAGATGGACAGATGATAGAAATCAAAGAGAACCCGAAAAGAGGGAGCGGCTTTGATACGCTACACACGTTCGAGGGCTGGAAAGTTGCGTTTATAACGCACGCCGAGCAATACGGCGAATTAAAACTCGTGAAACGCCATATAAAAACGGACGAAGTATTTGTGCTTGTCAAGGGCAAGGCAACGCTTTTCACGGCAGACGGCGACGGACCGCTGGTGGTAACGGAAATGCAGAAAGAAAAGCTATACGTCGTCAAGCAAAACACTTGGCATCACTTGCAGGTGAGCGAGGACGCTTTGCTTATCGTGGCGGAAAACAGCGACACGACAAAAGAAAATACACAAAGTAAAGAAATAAAAAGGAGCTAAAACAATGATAACGGCTGCTATGATTAAAGAAAAGGCGAAAGAGCTTGGCGCGGGCGTTTGCGGTATCGGCGATATAAAATACTTTATCGGCGACGACCCCCAACACAACCCCTTGTCGATTTTGCCGAATGCGACCTGTATAATCGGGTTCGGAATTCCTGTTCCCAAAGGCTTATACATGGCGATGGAAGAACAAAGACAGTATTTCAACTACACCAATCTCGGCGTGAAATACACGGACGAGAGTTTTGCGGAAATTTTCCTTTTGAAGATGGGTGCAATGATAGAGGACGCAGGCTACGACGCTTGCTTGCAAAGATTTGTTCCTGGCTTCAAGGTAAAAGGCGATAAAAGCACGAACCCTGAAGTAACCCGTATTTACGAACTGCAATTTGCTTCCCCCGTAGCGGAGGGAAAGCCTGCCCCCGACGTTATTATCGATTATAACAAAGCGGCGGTTGTGTGCGGGCTTGGTAGCGTGGGTTTGCACGGAAAAGTGATTGCACCTAAATACGGTACGTTTATGCGTTGGGTGTTTATCGTTACCGATATGCCTTTGGAATGCGATAAACCGTTTGCGGAAGAGCTTTGCGATAAATGCGGTAAATGCCTGACGGCTTGTCCTGGCAAAGCGATTTCTGCGGAAAACGGCGTGGATACGTGGCAATGCAGCGTATATTATCGCGGCGCACATAAGAGTAATCCGTTTATGACGGAAGAAACGCTGAAAAACCACCCCGAAAGAGAGGCGATTATAAACGGCGAAAAGAAGTTCACGGCGGAAGAGGCGCAAGCCGTTTATCCCGAGCTTAACTTCTTGCCGAAAACGCACTTTGGCTACTTGGCTTGCCTTTGCGGAAAATCGTGCGAAACGGTTTGCTATAAACACTTAAAGGAGCAGGGAAAGATATGAGAAATAAGATTATAGAGCTCGCAAAAAAATGCGATGCGGATATTGTAGGGTTTGCCCCTGCAAGCCGCTTTGAAAGTAACGACCCTGTATTCAAGATTTTCCCGAACACGAAAACGGTTATCGGGCTTGGGTTCCGTATCCTTCGCGGGATATTTCGTGGCGTGGAAGAGGGTACGACGTATTATCAATATACCACGATGGGCGTGGAAAATCTCGAAGAAACGGTGATGCCAATGGCGCTTATCCGCGTGGCGAATTTGATTGAAGAGGGCGGCTATATCGCCCTGCCCCAACGCAAAAGTCCGCTCATCTTGAACGAAGAGGGCACGACGAACCCCGAAGTGGATTATACCGACGTATATCACGGCGTAACAAAAGAAAATCAACTTGATTTCTTGAACTGCGCGGTGCAATGCGGACTTGGCGAGAAGAGCAAAATCGGTAGCTTGTTGACGAAAGAATACGGTCCGTTTATCCGTTATTGCTTTATCTTGACGGATATGGAATTAGAGCCGACGCCGCTTTCTGCGCCCAGCCTTTGCGACGGCTGTAACGAGTGTATCAAGGCTTGTCCCGGCTGTGCGATAAACGCAGACGGAAAGACGGACAGCTGGCGTTGCGCGGTGTATTATAACGGCGCAAACGGCAGTAAGAACCCGTTTATGCCCCCCGAAGCGTTCGCCGCGTTCGAGCATGCAAAGAAAATGGGGATTATCAACGGTACGGCACAGTTTGACAGCGAAGAAGCGAAAGAGATTTTAGATAATATCTTCTTCTATCCCCCTGCAAAGCATTTCTACCGTACGTCCATTTGCGGAAGAGCATGCGATAGAGCTTGCTATATCCATTTAGAAGAAAAAGGTTTGCTCACGAAATCGTTTAACAGACCTTTCAGAGAAAAACAAGACTGGAAATTGAGTACCGAACAATTTGAAAACTACGGAAAGGAGAACAAAGAAAATGAATAAGGAAAAGTTGAAAATAGTTGTCATCGGTTGCGGAAGATTTTCACAATTTTTCGTACCTCTTTTCAAAGCGCACCCCGTTACGGAAAAGGTATGGGTTTGCGATTTGAAAAAAGACAGAGAAGAGGAATTTTCCAACCGTTTTGGCGTTGAGCGATTTGAAAGTTTTGAAGCGGCGCTTGCGTCTAAGGAAGTGAACGCCGTTGCAATCTTCACTCCCCGTGAAATGCACGGTAAGATGGTTATTGCCGCGCTCAAAGCGGGTAAGCACGTATATTCGGCTGTGCCTTGCGCGGTGGACGTGGAAGAAATTATTGAAATCGAAAAGCTCGTCAGAGAAACGAGACTGACCTATTCTATGGGCGAAACGGGCTTTTATCGTGCCCCTGCGATTTATTGCAGAGAAGAGTTCAAGAAAGGCACGTTCGGTAAATTCGTGTATGCCGAAGCGCAATACAATCACGATATTCGCAACATGGAAAACAGTTTCAGAAGCTCGGGTGGGGAGGACTGGAAACGTTTTGCAGGTGTTCCGCCTTTCTTCTATCCTACGCATTCGACTTCTATGGTGCTTAGTACCATGCCCGGCGTATACGCGAAAAAGGTTTCGGGTTTTGGTTTTGCGGGCAGTCCCAGAACGGACATTTACGGCACGGAAGGGCAAAACAACTACGACAATCCTTTCGCTTGCGAAAGTATGTTGATAGAGCTTTCCAACGGCGGCGTGGTGAGAATTAGCGAAAACCGTTGTATCGGTTGGATGTCGCCTGAAACGTATATCACGCAATACTACGGTAGCGAGGGCGGTTATGAGTTCTCGGTGGCGCATCACCATCAAGCGGTTTGGGACCCTGCCCGTCCGGGTAAGGTAATCATGAAAGACGTTTCGGAGCGTTTGCAACCCAAGTCTGTTTACGATTTAATGTATTCGGATTACGACAAAGCAATCCAAGCGATTGCCGATACGGCAGGGTTCAACGAAACGTCGCCCATTCAGCCGACGGAAAGACTGCCGAAAGAATTTGAGGGTATCCCCAATAAGCACAACGGCACGCATCATTTCCTGATTGACGATTTTTGTACCGCGTTTGCAACGGGCAAGCTTTCGCCTACGAATATTTGGGCGGTGGCAAGATACAACCTTCCCGGTCTTATTGCGCATCAATCGGCGCTCAAAGGCGGCGTGGTGATGGACGTTCCCGATTTGGGCGACCCTCCCGCTGATTGGGAAGTTCTCGATTACAGAACGATGAAATAAATTTAATTTTTGTAAATGCACTTGGGCTAACCCCAAATCCTTATACAATCAGAAAGAGAGAACAAATCGGTTTTATAGCCGAAACGTTCTCTCTTTTTTTGTTGGGCGATATATTCGCATTGCGAACGCGATATAACCTCGTTTCACTCGGTTGCGATATACCTCGCTATGCTCGGCACGATATGATATAAATCCCTCGTTTGCGAAGCAAACATATCGCACGCGAAGCGTATATCGCATTGCGAGCAATATCTCGCAAATCCCGCAATGGATTTATATCGCTGCGTGTTCTCCGTTAATGATAACACGCGAAAGCAGGCGCGGGATTTTTT
>JAFTKT010000128.1 GCA_017453145.1 Clostridia bacterium | reverse complement strand
TAAGCCAGCCTTCTTTACTATATCGTTAGGATTATGTACTGCCGTCAAATTTTCAATCGTTTTTCCGTTTCCGTCGAAATTAATGAACCATCTCGTCGTGGGATAATAAGGCACGCCCGTCATATCGAGGTTGTTCATAAGCTTGAAGTTAAGGTAGAACTCGTTCGGCATACTTGCAAGTTGCGAATCCGCAATACCCGTCATAAGGCGCATACCCTCTTCGCTATAAATATAGTACGTATCCGAATTTCTGTCCGTTTCTTCCAAGTCTTTCTTAATGGGGTCAATGACCTCCGCGTTGCCCTGTACCGCCTCGACGTACACCTTATACGCGCAATTCTTGCCCTGATAAAGGTTGTCGATTTCGTCGCCTTGCGAGTTGAATGCAATGGTAACGGTAATCGTTTCCACGACCTCGCCGCCCTCTTCCGCCGCTTCGAGCAGTTTCCAATTATCCACGCCGTAACCGCCCAAGAACGAAATAGGTGCTTGCGTCGTCGCCTTGTCAAAGCTAATGGTGAGCGCGTCTGCGAGCCCGCCGTCCTCGCTCGTCAAAACCGTTCTGTAATTCGCGGGAACGGTGCTATAATTCATAACGTCCACATTGAACGTAATGGAATCGCCGGGCAACATATTTTCAATGCTGACCGTGCCGCCGTTGATAGCCGCTTGCCCCGAATACAAATCACTCTTGTCGAGGTTCTTTGCCGTCGCTTCAATCTTGACCGTACCTGCGGTAACCGCAATGTTTACTTCGTCCTCACTTGTAAACAAAGCGAACGTTCCGCCGACCGCAAGGCTTGCGCACATTGCAATCGTCGCGATTGAAGTTGCCAATACTTTCGTTTGCTTCTTCATAGTTTTTTATAACTCCTTTAATAAAATTTTTTTCTTTTTTTGTCATTGCGTTCAGCTTGCTATGTGGCAATCTCTGTTGGATAACCCAACCACACCCATTTTTTGTCATTCTGGAGTGTAGGCGATAGGTTCTCTTCAAGCGGCCTGCACCGCATACACAATCATATCAAACGTAAGCGCACCGCCCTGTGCCTTATCGTTTTCATTGTCGATTGCGCCGCCGTAATCCTTAAACGCAACCTTAACGCTAAACGTTTTCGCCTCTAAAAGCCCGACCTCGCCAACGGGGCTTTGCGCGCTCCCAATCGTGATTTTATTGCCGCTATTTTTAATAGGCGCGGCAGATAAACTCATACCTGCCCCCACGTTTTCCGTGCTAACGCTCACCAAAAGCTGTTCTGCAAGCGCAACGTCCTTTGCTTGTGTGGGGCTCGTCAAAACGATTTCTATCCAATACGAAAACGCCACGTTTCCGCCGTTTTTCAGCTCCATAGTAGCCTCGCGGTAGCTTTGGGGCACAATCATCTCGTTTTCCAAATCAAACACGTTTTTCCGCGTTCCGTCCGTGAAATTTACGTTCGGCTCTCCCTCGTAGTCCTCAAAATAGCCGTTCGTATTCAACGTATTTCCCACGAGCGTTTTCCGTGTCAACACCGCTTGGAGCGTACCCGCCTGCAAGTGATGTGAAACGGTAACCGTGTCCGTGAACAACGCATAACTCCCCGCCACCGCCGCACACGCCGCAAGTGCAATCGTAGCGATTGCAAGCGCAAGCCTTCTAAACAGTTTTGCCATCGGTATCTACCTCCTTCTTTTCTTTATCTTCAAGCTCGGCTAACCGCCTTTTCAGCTCTTCGATTTCATCCTCTTTTTTCTGCGCCTCTGCCGCCGCCTTTTCGCGTTTCCCCTCGCCAAGCACGCTGACAATCTTGAAAATTTCAAATGCAATGATAATCAAGCACGGCAAAATAATCAAACACACGACCACAACAGGCGTACGCAGTGCATAGACAAGCCAACCGAGCGGAAAACTCGCCCACACGACCTTACCGATTACGTAGTTAAAGCTTTCCGTTTTGCTCGTGTCGATAATCTGCGTAAGCGCGTCCTCGCTCGCCTTATTATCCCCCGCAAGCTCAATCAAGTACCCGCCGTCCGCCTTTTCCGTTACCTTGACAATACGGTGCGTAATCGTTACCTGCTCGGTATATTTATATCGAAACGTAAGCACGTCGCCCTCTTCGAGCGCCGCATACCAAGCCTCTGCCGCCGCGCCGTCTTCTGGCACGGTTTCTATCAGAATAAGCGTTTTCACGGGCAAATCCTTAATTTTGAACTTGCTCACGTCCGTTTGCTCGCATTTTGACATGGAGTCGGAACGGATAATACGCATTTGCTTGCCGAACATTGTTGCCGCACCGTCCGCGTCCTTTTTGGTGGCAATCGAAAGCACCACCGAAAACAGCGCAAACGCTAAAAATATGTACAGCAATACGTTTCCAACAATCCTGAAAGCTCCCCAAACTTTCTTCATACTTTTTCCTTTGGCTATGACACAGAGCCTTTATCTTATTTTTTCTACCGAAAGCCGCAAATCGAAATCCAAGCCCGCGCCCTGCGCGTCGTCGCCGAGATTATCGGACATCACGTACCGTGCGACAATATCCGCTTTCGCCGCCTCTGCAAAGGAAAGCCTTGCCACAAGTGCCGTCCCCGCAAGCAAATCGCCTAAATTTCCACTCGCTTTCGTTTCTTCCCCGTTTTTGATTTCTACTACAACGTATTTTGCAAGCGGCGAAACGTGTTCCGCCTCATACCGAAAGATAAACCGGTATTCCCCCGCGTCTTGGCAATTGAAATGCAGGGTATATTCCCCGCTTTCGCCAGGCAGAAGCATTCCGAAATCGGTATCCAACTCTTTATTCTCAACGCCGTTTTCCGTCAACGTGATATAGTCGGTATGCCCACGCGTCCGCTGCAAATAATAAATCAGAAAAACGGACAACAAAATAAGCACGCACATAATCGCAAACACGATATACGCCCATTTGTTTTTTTCCGATTCATAGAATTCTCGTCTTGCCATTTCTTACCAACCTAAACCGTTTATACTATGCGCCCACTTTCCCCATTATACGTATGATAGCCTATAAACTTCGTTCACCTCTGACATTTATCAAGAATTTAACGTATTTTCAGCAACTCTCCTGCATAATTTTATGAGGTTTTCAGAAAATAAAAACACGGAGAACTCCTTTCTTAAATTCCCCGTACTTATATTATAGTCAGTTTTTAACTGACTGTCAAGTAAAAACTGACTGTTTTGTTATAATAATATTATGAATTTTACAAAAAGATTTAATGAGATATTAAAGATAAGCGGGAAAACACAGGTAGAAATTGCAAAAGCAATCCACGTAAGCAAACAATGCGTAACGGATTACAAAACGGGAAAAAGCGTTCCGTCGTTGGAAACGCTGTACTTGCTTTGTAAATATTTAGAAATCTCCTCCGATTATTTGCTTGGTTTGAGCGATTTTTAACCTCTTCACCTCTCTCGCAACGTCGCCATAGGCGACAGAGCTCGCTCGACAGGGCAGAACGCAACGCAGTATATCGCGCGAGCAAGGCACGCAGAACGCGCCCCTTTTCACGGGGCATTTTCCCTTCCCACGAAAAAAACACCCTGCCCGACCGTGAGCAAGGTGTTTTGTGATAATAAGAAGGTAACTTATTTAAGTTCAGCCGTAGCGCCGTTCTCTTTGAGTTTTGCAACGAGAGCTTCTGCGTCTGCTTTGGGAGCGTTTTCTTTGATAACGCCCATAGCTTCAACAGCTTTCTTCGCGTCAGCAAGACCAAGACCGGTAGCCTCACGAACAACCTTAATGATTGCGATTTTGTTAGGACCGATGTCTTTAAGCACAACGTCGAATTCCGTCTTTTCTTCTGCTGCGGGAGCTGCTTCTGCTGCTGCGCCTGCTGCGGGAGCTGCTGCAACCGCTGCGCTAACGCCGAATTCTGCCTCTAATGCCTTTACAAGTTCGTTCAATTCAAGAACGGTCATAGCTTTTACTTCTTCAATGAGTTTCTGTACGTCCATAATAATTTTTAATCCTCCGATTTTTTTAATTTAATGATTTTAATAATTTAGATTAGTTGTTTTCTTTTGCTTTTGCAATAGCGTCCAAAACGCCAACAAATTTGGAAAGCGACGACTGGAAACAGCCGAGCATCTTTGCAATAAGGGTTTCTTTCGAGGGAATCGCCGCAAGTGCTTTCACGCCCGCCTTATCCAAATACTTATTCTCTACGTATGCGCATTTAGGAACGATTTTCTCAACGAGAGCAGGGTTTGCTTTGGTTTCCTTTGCAAACACCGCCGCGCCGCTCGTTTCGTCCGCGCAGAATACGGTTGCCGTCGTACCGTTAAGGTCGTTATCGAAATCAGCAATGCCGAGTTCGTTAAACGCCTTTCTCACGAGGGTATTCTTGTAGACCTTGTATTCGCAGTTCGCTTCTTTGAATTTGTTACGAAGTGCGGTTACTTCCAATACAGTAAGCTTGTTATAATCAGCAAGCACGATCGATTTACTGTTTTGGATTTTCGCCTTGATTTCCTCTACAATTTGTTTTTTTGCTTCAATATTCGCCGACATAATTACCTCCTTTAAGCGTTTCCGCCTGTCGATAAAATAAAAATTCCTTGACGCCGCGCGGCGCAAGGACAGTATCACTTTCAAAAAAAGTTTGATATTTCCCCGAACCTCGACGAGCGGTTTCCCATCAAATCTTCCGATACTCGTTTTCTGCGGTCGTTTATTTTTTACTATACGATTATATCATCTCCGTCAAAGGCAGTCAACAGTTTTTAACCGCCTTTGACGAAAATTTTCAAATTTTTCCACTCTCTCCAAAAAACGCGGAGAGTGCGGCAAGTTGCCGCAAATATCGGGTTTTGTCCGACGGGAGTTTACAAACGCGTAAACGAGCAAGGACGAGTTCCGATTTTGCGGATAAGCTACCGTGCTATGCGCGTTTTTTTTACGCTTTCGTAGCAACCTTGACGCCAGGACCCATCGTCGAAGCGATTACAACGCTCTTCACGTATTGTCCTTTTGCCGCAGCGGGTTTCGCCTTGACGATTGCGTCCATAAGTGCGGTGAAGTTCTCCACGAGCTTTTCTTGACCGAAGCTCTTCTTGCCAATCGGGCAGTGAATGATAGCCGTTTTGTCAAGTCTGTATTCCACTTTACCAGCTTTGACTTCCTTGATAGCCTTTTCAACGTCCATCGTAACCGTACCGCTCTTGGGGTTAGGCATCAAGCCTTTCGGACCGAGCACACGACCAATCCGACCAACCATACCCATCATGTCGGGGGTGGTAATCATAACGTCGAAATCGAACCAGTTGTCGTTTTGGATTTTAGCAATAAGCTCTTCCGCACCGACGTAGTCTGCGCCCGCAGCCTGCGCCGCGTCCGCTTTCGCGCCTTTTGCGATAACCAAAACTTTCTTGGTTTTACCCGTACCGTTCGGAAGAACGAGCACGCCACGAACCTGTTGGTCAGCTTGGCGGGGGTCAACGCCCAAACGCACGTGCATTTCAACGGTTTCGTCGAATTTAGCCTTTGCGGTTTCAAGCAAAATGGAAACAGCCTCCGTCGCCTCGTATTGCTTGGTAAGGTCGAATGCTTTCACGCTGTCTTGATATTTCTTTCCGTGTTTCATTATCTTCTACCTCCCTCACTTATTCCTCAACGGTAACGCCCATGCTGCGAGCGGTACCTGCTACCATGCTCATAGCGCTTTCCAAAGACGTGCAGTTCAAATCGGGCATTTTCATCTTCGCAATTTCTTCCACTTGCGCTTTGGTGAGCTTGCCGACTTTCACCGAGTTAGGTTTCGCGCTAGCCGTTTCAATACCAAGCGCTTTCTTGATAAGAACGGGAGCGGGGGGAGTCTTCAAAATAAACGTAAACGAACGGTCTTGATAAATCGTTACGACTACGGGAATAATGAGACCGGGTTTGTCTGCCGTTTTTGCATTGAATTCCTTCGTAAAGCCGGGAAGGTTAATACCGAACGGACCAAGCGTAGAACCTACGGGAGGGGCCGGCGTGGCTTTACCTGCGGGAAGTTGCAATTTTACGACTGCTGTGATTTTTTTAGCCATAAAAATATTTCTCCTTCGTGGTTTTGACAAAACGCCCTGAAAGTATTTGACGTTTCTCCCACTAATTTAACAAAATGAATGAGGAAAAAAATTATTCCTCGTCAGCGGAAGGTTCGGGCAATGCCGCGTCCACCTTCTTAATTTGAATAAGCTCAACCTCGACGTCCGTCGTTCTACCGAACATAGTCGTCGAAATCTTTGCTTTTTGCGTGCTTGCGTTGAGCTCTTTAATCGCACCCAAGAACCCTTTAAGCGGTCCTTCTTCAACGGATACGGTATCCCCCACCTTAAACGCATACTCGTCAAAGGTCGGTTGCTCCAAACGCATCTTGCGAATCTCGTCGGGTTTCATGGGAATAGGTCTTCCCTGCGGACCGCAAAATCCCGTAACGCCGCGCGTGCTGGTAACGTAGTACCAAATTTGGTTGGTGTAAATCATTTTAATAAAGACGTAGCAAGGGAGCAGCTTACGCTCAACCACTTTGCGTTTGCCGTTCTTTTCTTCAATGACCTGTTCCATCGGGATTTTCTAATCGACGATATAATCACCTAAGTTATTATTTTCGATTAATTTTTCCAAGCTGTCCTTGACCATCGCCTCATACCCTGAATAGGTATGCAGGATATACCACTTGGGCTCTTCGTTCATGGGCATACGATTCCCCTCCGATTACGAAATAAGCCCGAGCAGCCAGCCCAAAAGCGCGTCCACGCCCGTAACGACCGCAAGGAACGCGACGACGATTACAAGCACGACGCCCGTCGTTTTGAGGACGGTAGTAAATTTGGGCCACGTTACTCTTTTAAGCTCGGAGAACGTTTCCTTAAACTTTGCGCCGACGCGACGGAACCAGCTCGGTTTCTTATTCTTTGTTTTAGTTGCGTTTGCCATTTGTTTCTACCTCGATTTACGCGAAAGCGAGGACGCAAGATTGCGCCCGCATTCGCGCCGATTTTGGATTATTTAGATTCCTTATGCTCCGTGTGTTTTTTGCAGAACGGGCAATACTTGCTCATGACAAGTCTGTCAGGGTCGTTCTTCTTGTTCTTGATGCTGTCATAATTTCTATGCTTGCATTCGGTGCATTCAAACGTAATTTTGGCTCTTGCCGTTTTGGTTGCCATAATCAAAACTCCAAACAAAAAAATTACACCCCTCGCGGTGCGTGAAATAAGTTTACCATACTTTTTATAAGCTTGTCAATCTTTTTTGAACGGTTTTTTGCATTTTTTTAGGAAATTTTGCAAAAAGTTTTTGTGATAAAGAAAAACCCCCGATTCCCTGTATCGGGAAGCGGGAGCTTTCGCTTTTCATTACATAAAATCACTATTGCCCATGTCGTTCTTGTCGTTAAAACCTGCGCCCGTGGGCATTACAGGGCTCGTACGGACGATATCCGCCGTCGAAAACGCCACGAAATCACATTCCGGTTTTTGATACTCTTTTTTCATTTCTATATCTCCTTGTAAAATTTTATTTTCAAGAAAGGTTTTCCCCTTTCTTTCTCTTTTTAGACACGCAAAACCCAAAAACGGTTGGTCTTTTTGTCGATTTTTTACGCACTTTTCATATTTTTGGTATATTATACATCATTTTGTGTTGTATGTCAATCAATTTTACATCATTTTATGATATATTTTTTATAAAGGGAAAAACATGAAGACAGCGAAGCGGATCGGGGAAAATTTAAAGGAAGCGCGAAAATTTAAAGGCATGACGCAAAAAGAGGTCGGCGCGCTTTTGCACATG
>JAFTKT010000127.1 GCA_017453145.1 Clostridia bacterium | reverse complement strand
AGACGACGGCTTGCCTGCAACCTACGACGAGTTTTATCTGCTTTGTGATTTTATGGCGGCAAATTCCATTACGCCCTTTATCTGGCCAGGCAAGAGTATCGGGTATTCGGATATGGTAACGATGAGCCTTTGGAGAAACTACGAGGGCTTTGAGCAGATGAACAATTATTATAACCTCACGGGTACGCTGGATAATTGCGTTGTGTTGGACAATAACGGAAAAATGCAATTCGGAACGGACGGTGAGCCGCTCATCGAGTCGGTGCAACTTACGAACGACGGACGGGATAACGGGTACGTGGGCGCGCTTCAGGCGGGGAAATATTACGCCTTGAAATTTGCAGAGCAAATCGCGAATAATCCCGACTGGACGGCAACGGAATGTTATAACAGTACGAGCCAAATCGAAGCGCAAGCGCATTATATCACTTACGGCGTAACGACGAACGATAAACGTATTGCTATGCTTTGCGACGGTGCTTGGTGGCAGCAAGAGGCGGCGAATACGTTTGAGATTCTCGAACAGGGCACGAACGGTAAATACGCTCTTTCGAATATGCGTTACGGCGTTATGCGTTTGCCGAACGCGACGGTAGAAAAGCTTGTGGATAGAAGCGAGGGAGCAAAGGACGTTGCTATTCACACGAACAGTTCGTTTACGTTTGCAAACGGCAATATTCCCGAAGGGAGCGGAGCGTATAACGCGACGAAAATGTTTATGTCTTTCGTCCATTCGGATAAAATGATGAACCTGTTTAGCGAATATACGAATATCCTTCGCGGCTTAAACTATGAAATCGACGACGCTACGTATGAAAAGCTTTCGCCGTTCGGCAGACAGTATATTGATTATCTCGACGAGTGCGATATGATTTTCCCGTATACGCACAACGCATTCGTAAACGATAACTACACGGCGTTTACCGACGGTATGGAACACCGTAATTTCCACACGTACAGTTCTTCGTTCGGTGAAGTATGGACGGCGATTTCGTCTATGCACGACCAAGGGAAAAAGGCGCAAGGCTTGAACGCACAAACCTATTTTGAGGGTATGCTTACGCATTATAAAACGAGACTTTGGCCGACGCTCAACGGGAACACTACGAAATAAGCGTAGAGGGAATGGATTATGAAGAAAAGCAAGAAGATAAAATTTGAAAAGGAAAATACGTTTTTTGACCGTATCAAGCGCAAAATATCCGATTCGTTCTACGTATTTTCGCAAAGACTTTATGCAAAGACGCATAAGAACGACGCGGGAAAAACGCGTTCTATGTCCTCTGCAAGAAGAATGGATTTGATTTTTTACGGAACAATGATAGCGATACCTATTTTGCAATGGTGTATTTTCTATTTCGCCGTCAATTTCAACAGCTTTTTCCTTGCGTTCAAACAGTATTCGGCGACGGGCGCATACGACTGGGTGGGATTTGAGAATTTCCGGCGCGTGTGGGCGGATTTGACGTTGAAAAACTCCAATCTCCAAAACGCCTTTTTTAACTCGCTTGTTGCCTATGGATTAAGCGTTTTGACGCAACCGCTTACGATATTTTTGCCGTATTATATATACAAAAAAATGCACGGACACGAATTTTTCAAGGTATTGCTGTTTTTACCGTCCGTTTTATCGGGTATGGTTATGTGTTTGCTCTATCAATACGTTGTAGATAAAGTGATTCCGCACATTATGCTGTCCTATTTCAACGTGGAAATTCCCGCGTTGCTTAGCGAAACGTCAACACGCTTTTGGGCGGCTTGGTTCTACGGCTTTTGGTTTGGGCTTGGCGGCGGCGTATTGCTGTATACGGGTACGATGTCGCGTATCCCCGTTTCCGTCGTGGAATACGCGCAGTTGGACGGTTGCGGGCCTTTCAGAGAGTTTATTTACATAACTTTCCCTTTGATATTTCCGACGGTGAGTACGTTTGTGATTTTAGGCTTTACCGATATTTTTACGGGACAACTCAATTTGTTTACGTTTTTCGGTACGAATTCGGCGAGCGTGCAAACGGTGGGCTACTATTTATACCGTGAGGTTATAGCCAGTTCGGGCTTTGACCGTTATCCCTACGCCTCGTCGCTCGGTTTATTCTTTACGGTATTCGTCGCGCCGCTGACAATACTTTTGCGGCACGTGCTCAATAAAGTTTTGCCGACGGTAGATTATTAAGGAGGGAACGCGAAATGAAGAAGAATTTAACGAAAGCGCGTTGGAGCGTCTTTTCCGTATTACTGCTCATAGTGCTCGTGGCGTATTCGCTGTCTTTAATTGCTTTGCTCGGTTGGGGCTTTATAAAGTCCTTGCAAGACAAGGTCGATTACGTGCTGCAAGGGGCAAGCGCGTCGAGCTTCCCTAAAAAATTTACGTTCGCAAATTACGTCAGCGCGTTTGGGGAATTAAAAGTAAAGCTCGGTATGGAATTTGGCGGTAAAACCGTTTATTTTGCAGAAATGCTTTTCAATTCGCTTGTATACGCGCTGGGTTGTGCGGTAATATCTACGCTCACGCCCTGTATCGTAGCCTATTTGACGGTACGTATCAGAACGGGCTTTAATAAAATCGTCAACGGGATTTTCTATTTCACCTTGCTCGTACCGATTATCGGCAGTATGCCGTCTATGATACAGATGATGACGAGTCTGCGACTTATCAATACTTGGGCGGGTGTGTTCATTATGAGAATCGGGTTTACGGGCACGTATTTCCTCGTATATCAAGCCTCTTTCCGCTCTTTGTCGGGCGAATATGCGGAAGCGGCGGTCATTGACGGGGCGAACCGCTATCAAATTATGTTCGGGATTGAATTTCAGCTTGTGAAAACGATCATTACGATTGCGTTTGTTATTAATTTTATCAACTATTGGAACGATTATCAAGCGCCTATGATTTATATGCCCAACCACCCGACTGCCGCCTACGGTTTATGGAGAATGAATTCCCAAGTGAGCAGCTATACGGACTACATCATCTTTAAGGTTGCGGGATTTATGATCTTGATATTACCTACGTTCGTATTATTTATGCTTTTCAAGGATAAAATGATTGGAAATTTGACAATCGGCGGCTTAAAGGGCTAAGGAGGCGTTTTTATGGTAAACGATTTCATCTATAAAAAGCCCGAAGACGAGGGACTTTCTTCGGCGTGTATTTTGAAATTTATCGATCGTTTGAAGGATCGAAAGGTTAATCTTCATTCCTTTATGATCGTGCGTAACGGAAACATATTGACGGAAGCCTATTATAAACCGTTTGATAAAGATTTTATGCACCGTCTGTATTCGTCGAGCAAAACGTACGTGGCAATGGCGGTGGGTATGCTGATTGGCGAGGGGAAATTAAAATTAACGGATAAAATTTTAGATTTCTTTCCCGAATTTCAAGCAGACGGACAGCACGAATGGTTAAAGGCGTGTACGGTAGAGGACGCTTTGAAAATGTCCGTGCCGATGCGAACGGATACCTATTTCGCTTTGGATTATAAGGAATGGGCTTGGACGTTTTTCAATCACCCGATCCGTTCCCGTGCGTTAAAGCCCGCAGGCACGGTGTTTAATTACAACACGTCGGGGACGTTTATTTTAGACGTGCTTGTGGAAAAGCTTACGGGCAAGCCCTTTTTGGAATATATGCGTCCCGTGTTCGACGAAATCGGCGTGAGCAGGGATATATGGTGCGTAAAATCCCCCGACGGGTATTCGTGGGGCGGAAGCGGCGTGATTTGCACCCTGCGCGATTTTGCAAAATTCGGCGAATTGATCTTAAACAAAGGGGCGTATAAAGGTAAACAGCTGCTTCCTCGCGACTTTATGGAGCGCGCGACGAGTAAACAAATTTCTAACGTGGAAGAAAATCAGTTTACGATTTACCGAAATTACGGCTACGGTTATCAAATTTGGATAAACAAATACGGTTATTGTTTATCGGGTATGGGAGCGCAAATGGTGTTCTGTTTTCCTGATAAAAATTTCTTATTCGTATGTCAAGGCGATACGCAAGCAAATTCGGATACGGACATTCCTTATCTTTACGAGCAGGTGGCGTACGAGTTGTACCAACGTTTAGACGAGCCGTTCGATAAAGATAACGGCGCGTACGAACAATTACAAAAAGAGCTTGAAACGCTTGCTTTGAACGTCGATTACGGGGTTGCATATTCACCGTTTGCGGAAAAAATCAACGGCGAAAGATACGCGTTGGAAGAAAACAGTATGGGGTGGAAATGGTTTTCCTTGTCGTTTGAAAACGATAGCGGAAAATTACGTTACGAAAACGCTCGCGGCGTAACAGAGATCGTTTTTGGGTTAAACGCATTGAAGAAAGGTAAGTTCCCTGAAACGCATTATTACGATACGCAGGTAATGCTTCCGAGTGGACGGGAATTTAATTGCCTTGCGGACGGGAGCTGGACGGAAGAACGGAAATTTTTATTGAGAGTGTATATCGTCGATAATAATTTTGGGAACTGTTTTATGACGTTCGGTTTTAAGGGCGACGAGGTTGGCGTAATGCTCAATAAGCGCGCGGAATTTTTTATGGAAGATTACGCAGGCTTTGCAGGCGGAAGAAAAGCTGCCAAAGAGGAGGAGTAAAGGATGATAAAAAAAGTAAAAAGGTTTTTACTCGCAGGGCTTGCGGCGGTTACCCTTCCCGTGTTTGCGACGGCGATTACCGTCGGCGCGGAAGAAAAATCCTTCAAATACGTCGGCGATTATTTCGTAGGGCAGGGCGCGGACGTCCTCCTTGCGGCGAACGAGCCGAGCGGTAAATCGTCAAAACGTGGCGTCTTGTTGACGTTTAACGAGGGCGGCACGGTAAAGGTAGGCGAAGAATTTAGAGGCGCGTTCGAGCTTGAATATTTACCCGTATCTACGTCGGTGGGATATTCCTTGTTGGAATGGAGCTTGGTTTTTGAGGACGTGGAGACGAAGAACGCGTTTTCCGTGAACGTGCAACACGGCGAAACGAATAACGTGAGCGTGGCGTTTGGGGGCGTAGAGGCAGGTATATTTTATCCCTCCTATCCCGCGCTGACGAATAACGGCACGACGGCTGTGGCAAACGGTGGCGGTCGGTATACGGAAATTAGCGACGCAAGCTCGTTTGCCGTTAAATTCGTGCCCGACGAAATGCGCGTGTATGCCGTTACGGACGGAAGTGAATATCTCGTTTGGGATATGCGCGTTTCAAAAAACGATAATTATAACGTAGGGGCGACGTTGCCTATTTTCGGGGAGTACACCGTTACGCTTGTCGGTAACGAAACGGAAACGGACGGCGGGCAGGCGCTCGTTTGCGCTGTGAACGGTTATAAGACGGACGAGACGGTATTCCGTTCTTCTACCGCGCCTATAATCGGCACGAGCATACGCGATTACGGCGTTGTGGGGGAAAAATACGAATTCTCTGAAATTTACGCCTACGACTTTTTAGACGGAGATTTGAAAACGACGAAAAGCTTGACGTCGCCGAGCGGGAAAGCGGTGCGTATCGTCAACGGTTGGTTCGTGCCCGAAGAAACGGGCGACTACGTATTGAGCGTATCGGCGGAAAATTCCTTTCACGATGAAACGACGCAAGAATACGTCGTTACGGTGAAAGAGGAAACGGACGAGTATACGTTATCTTACGACGCGTCTTTCCCCGAAGGCGACTATGCGGTTGGCGACGTTTTATATATTCCGCAATTAACCGTTGCAGGCGGTCGCAACGTTGGAGAGTTGACGAAAACGGCGACGGTAACGGTATATAGAAACGGTGTAAAGATGGCGGCGCATACGAACGTGGAAAGCGGTTTTGCCTACACGTTGTTCGGCGCGGGCGAATACAAATTCGTCTATGAGTTTTGGGACGAACGAACGGAGTTCGTCTTGCAATCTGTAAAAAGAGACTGTCAGTTTACGTGCGCGGGGCTTGCAAACGTTGTTCGTTTGGGCACGACGATAGATTTAACGGGCGGGAAATTGCTCGTAGAGGGCGAAGAGTTGCCTTATAGTTTGCGTGTGGAGTATCCCGACGGAAAGGCGTATGGGAATGCCGTGTTCGTTGCGGATACCGTTGGAAAATATACCGTGCAAGCAACGGCGGAAAAGGACGGAAAAAAATACGTTGACGAATACGTGATAGAGGTTTACGAGCACGCAGGCGATATGTTCACGACGGAGGACGCGGGTACGACGTTCGAGTTTGGCGTGAGCAAGCAGACGGGCAGAACGGGCGCGAAAATCACGACGAGTAAACCGAATACCCCCGTCGTGTTTGAAAGAGAAATCGATTTAACGAAATACCGTGAGCAAACGGCTATTAAAGGTCTTGGTTCAAAAGGCGACCCTGTTTACGGGGCAAAAGCGGATGCAACTCCGTTGTTGGAATTTTCCGTTGAACCCGTGGCCTACGGCGTTGCGGCAACCTCTTTGGTGCGAATATATTTGCGCGACGCCGCCGATTTAGAGAATTTTATTTGTATCGAAGTGCAACATAGAGGTTCTTATACTTGGGCGTATTTACGCGCACGGGCGACGGGACAGTCGAATATGGGCTTTGACAATACCACTTCCGGTTCGGATTATCTGAACGGCACGCAAGGTCGGCGCTGGCTGGGAAGCACTTACGGGCGAGGCATTTGGTATAGCTTTATCGGTTCGATTATGAACGGACACGAGAATGAAAATCACACGGTAAAGCTTTACTATGACAACGAGAAAAAGCAGGTATTGACGAGAAGTTATTCCACGAACCCGAATAATTTGAATGAAATCGTCAACGATTTAGACGACACCGTGTGGTGCAACGGTCCTGCGTGGAAAGGGTTTACCTCCGATAAGGCGATTTTGAGTGTGGAAGTCGCAACGGTGGAAGACTTAAACGTCGAATATTTTATCTATAATGCAGGTGGAGTGTCGTTTTCGCAAGAGCAGATGAAATATCCGCAAGGTCCGCAAATTTCCGTTGCAAGCGAGGCGGGCTTATACGGTATTGAGGGAGGCAAGGTAGAATTGCCTTCCGCAACCGCCGTCGATTATTACGGTAAGGACGTGGCGCAGTTTGCGACAAAGGTCTATTATAAGCGAGGAGAAACGCTTTACGATATTTACACCGACGGAAAGAGCTTTATTGCGCCGAAGTCGGGGAATATATCGTCAAATACGTTGCGGTGGACGTTTTCGGGAACGTTAGCGAAAAATCTGTTGCGGTAGACGTCAAGGATAAAAATTATCCCGCTTTGAGCGCACAGATTGCAGGCGGCGGCGATTACAAGGCGGGTAGTTTGGTACGGATACAGCCGATAGAGGGGGTACAGGTATCGAACGAATTAGGAAAAGCGAGCGTTTCCGTGGCGGTATATTATCAGGACGGCAACGACGAAATACCCGTTGCGATAGACCCGCGCGGCGATATTTTCGTCGATAAAGTAGGCGTTTACGTGGCGCGTTATACCGTTATGGACGAATCGCAACGAAAAACGACGTGCGAATACGAAATGAACGTAACGCTCGGCGGCGTAGTGGCGATTGACGACAGTATACCCGTTTACGTAGGATTTGTTTCGGGCGAGAGCTACGATATTGCCGAGTTGCACGTTAAGGAATATTCCTCTGAAAATCCTGCAAGCGTGCCGGCGGAAATCTATATCGACGGAACGAAATTCGAGGGCGGGAAATACGTCGCTCCGACCACCTCGTTCGGCGAAGAAAAATCGGTGAAAATCGAGTATAAATATAATGGCGGCGTTGTGAAAGACTACGTTGTGCCCGTTGTTAATTTATACCGTGAAATCGTCGAAACGGTGGGCGGTTTTGACATCAAGCGTACCGAGCTGAATATGGACAAGACGTTCGTGCTTGGTGAGAATACGTCTGTGGAGGTAGACGGTTTGTTCGTTCGTTTGACGGGCGGTGCAAACAACGGCGCAACGTTTATCAACAAAACGGCGGTAAAAGGCTTAAAGACGCAATTTATCGCAGACACCGCGTTAGACGCAGACGGAAACGTTGTGGACAACAACGTAGCGGCGATTGAGTTGACGCTTGTGGACGCGTTAAATGCGAACAAAGTAATCAAGCTTTCGTATTCCCTTTCAAACGGTGTTGTGGTATTGTCGGTTAACGGCAAGCCGACGGGGAAATCGACGGCAGGTTCGCTTGACGGCGTGGGCACGGACAGAATTTTGTTCGTATACGGCTATGAGGACGGAACGGTGCGCGACGCAAGCGGTTCGGAACTTTGCAAGTTGGAAACCTACTTAAACGGCGACCCGTTCGACGGTTTTGGCGAGTATGTATATATTACCTATTCGGTAGTACGCAAAGACGAAACGAACCCCGCGTCCATTCGGGTATATTCGCTTTGCGACCAAAGCCTTTCGGTAACGAAATCCGACCAAGTTGCGCCGAACATTTATACGGACGGCGAATTTGTGGGCGGGTATTACGAGCTTGGTAGCGAGATTACCGTTCCCGCCGCAAGCAGTTACGACGTTATCAGCACCGTCAAGAGCTTTACGCTTTCTATTACGTATACCGACTTTGCGGGAAGAGAAAGCAAGCTGCTCGATAATGTTGACCCTTCGGTTGCGCGCAAATTGAAATTGGAAAAGGCAGGAGCTTACCATATCGTTTGGCGAACGGAGGATAAGAACGGCAACGCGATTGAAAAGAGCGTGCTTATCACGGCGTTTGTGAAGAAAGACCCGATTATAACGCTGGGCGGCGACGTGCCGACGCGGGGTAAGCTCGGCGAAATAGTGAAATTGCCTACGTATTCGGTGGAATTTGCGGTAGAGCAGACGGAAAACCTTTCGTATATTATGATTATTTCTCCTTCCAATCGGTATAAAATGCTGGATACGGCAGAATTTGAGCCGACGGAACGAGGCGTATATCGCGTTCGCTATTTTGCGCTTGACGCCTTTGGCGGCAATACGATATTGGAATACAGAATATCTTGTGAATAAGGAGAGAATAAGATGAAAAAATGGTTAAGCGTATTGTTAACGATTCCGCTCGTTTTTGCGGCGTCTTGCTCGCCTGACGAGGAATCGAGCGTCGATTTAGGAGACGGTAGCGAGGTTCTTGAAAATTACGACGGACCGGGTATCCACGAGGCGTCGGTTGTAAAAACGGATAAAACGTTTATCGCGGCAGGCGAATCGGAATATACAATCGTCGTTCCCGACGAATATTACGATTATGAGTATATGGGCGCGAATTTGATTTCCGACTATTTGTATGCGGCAACGGGTTGCCGTTTGGAAATCGCGAAAGAATCGGAAATCGCGGACGGAGAAACGAAAATCATTTCCGTAGGCGACACCGAGCGTTTGCGCGACAGCGGCATCAGCGTAGCGGAGAGCTATTTAACGTCGAACGGGTTCAGAATTGTAACGCAGGGCGACACAACCTTTATTTCGGGCGCGCGCACGCCGCTTCGACTCGGCACGTTATACGGCGCGCAGGAATTTTTGAAACACACCATCGGTTGGCACGCGTATGCGGTGGACGAGGTGTGGTATAACGAAGCGGTGTATTTGCCCTATTATCAAATGGACGTGGTGGAAGTGCCCGATTTTGAAGAACGCAAAATCGGCTGGTACGAGTTGAGAAGTAACGAAACGTATTTGCACTATTTGCGCTTGAATATTTCCAACGAGCACGCGTTGCCTTTTTCCGCGCACTCTCACTTCGAAGTATTGCCGCTTGCAACGTATGCGAATGCGCACCCCGACTGGTATTATTGTCCCGATACGTATTACCCGTTTGACGGTAGTACGTGGTCGAAAGAAACAGACGGAACTTTTTCAATCTACGGACAGCTTTGTATCAGTAACGAGGAAATGAAAGAGGAGTTTATAAAACAGCTCACCAACTGGTTTATCGAATATCCCGACGCAGATTATTGTAATCTCGGCATACAGGACAACAGCTATCATTGTATTTGCGATAACTGCGTGGCGAAAATGGCGGACTATAACACCAACTACGCAGGCATTTCCGTAATTTTTACAAACGAGGTGGCGGAGCGCGTACAGGCGAATATTCACGCGCTTTCGCCTATGCGGGATATAACCTTTCAAATGATGGTCTATAACGCGATTATACCGCCTCCCGTACATAAAGAGAACGAAAAATGGGTTGCGGACAATCCCGCCGTCGTTCCCGCCGAAAACGTGGCGATAATGTATACGCCGCTTGGTTATAACGGTAGCGAAACGCTTGACCATCAATTCAATTCGCAATACTACGACTATTTAGAGGGTTGGGCGGTGCTTACCGACAATCTCACCTCGTACGTCTACGGCATGAATTTCACTTGGTATCTGTATTCGCATAAAAATTGGGATATTATGCAGGCGAACTGGCGTATTCTTGCCGAGCACGGCGTGAAAAGCGCGTACAATCAAGGCGCGCTGGTAGACGTTGCGGCACAATGGTCGCCGATGAAATTTTACGTGGAGTCGCAGTTGATGTGGGATTTGTCGCTCAATTTCGACGACCTTGCCTATGAGTTTATCGAGCATTACTACGGGATTTGCGCCGAAGAAATTCGCGATATGTACGATTTAATGACGACCTACGTCGAATATATCCACGCCAAACTCGGCTATACGGGCAACGTGTATTTCTCGCTCAATAAAAAGGAATACTGGTCGTTCAGCTACGTCGAGGCGGGCAGAATGATAATGGAAAAGGCTTTGGCAAAGCTGGAAGCAATTAAGGAAAGCGACCCCGAATATTATGAAAAATATTACGACCGCGTAATCAGGGTATACCTTGAAAATATGTATATGCAAATGGAATTTCACCGTAGCGAATACACGGCGACCTACGGCAACGCGATTACCGATTTGTTCGAGCGCACGATAAACAAATTCAATATGGTGTATATGGGCGACTGGCGTTCGAGTGAAACCTCGCGTTACGATTATCACATTGCGCAATGGAGGGAATTTTACAATGGCTAAAAGAATTCTTCGGGCGATTATGCTTACGGTAATGAGTTTGGCGTTGTTGTTGTCGCTTGCGTGTTGTAAGGACGAGGACGAGAGTTCGTTGCAATCGAGCATTGACAGTTCGACGGAAACGGCGAGTATCAGCGCGGAAACTTTGCAACTGGTGCTCGGCGATATGGAAACGCTCACAGTTGCGGGCGCGCAAGGAAACGTCGTGTGGACGACGCGCAATCCAAGCGTGGCGACCGTTGAAAACGGCACGGTTACGGCAACGGGCAGAGGCGAAACGTGGATAGTGGCGACGTTTTCAAACGGAGAGCTGTATTGCCGCGTAACGGTTGAAATAGAAAGCGTTGCGTTGCCGACGATTAAGCTCGTCGGGGAAATCAAAACCCAAAGCGGCTATGCGCTCAACGTGCTCGTTGGGGAAAAATATGCGCTCAATCCCGTATTCAGTATAGGCGAGCAAGAGCCGACGGTTACGTTCGGTTTGACGGCAAGCGCAGGAATTGTCGTAGACGGTTTATCGTTCACGGCGACAGAGCCGATTGAAAACGGCAAAGTTACCGTTTCTTGTACGTACGGCGGAGAAACGTATACGCTGGAAGTTGCCGTATCGGCAAGCGCGGAGGTGTAACGTATGAAAAAGAAATGGATTCGTATTTTACTCGCGGTTATGCTCGTATGTTTGGGCTTGGCTTGGGGTGCGTGCAAAGAAGACGAGGATAGTTCGTCTCCCACGGTTACAGGCGATATGGAACTTGTTTTGTCCGATTATAATCTCGATTTAGAGGTGGGCGAAACGCATAAGTTGACGGCAAAAGTCTTGCATAGCGACGGAAGCGTGAATCATTCGGCGAAATTCGAGTTTGAAAGCGAGGGCGTTTTGGTGGTGTCGGTACAATCGGACGGTACGTTAAACGCCTTGCAGGCGGGCGTGGTTTCGATTAACGTGCGTTCGGGCGAACTTCGTCGTACTTGCGTGGTAACGGTTGATAGCGT
>JAFTKT010000126.1 GCA_017453145.1 Clostridia bacterium | reverse complement strand
GTCGAACATAGCGCGCACGCGCCCCATTGTCGTACCCGACAGGATATTATCGCCCGTGCGGAGTGTACCCGTCTGCACGATAATGCTTGCCACAGGGCCTTTGCCCTTGTCAAGTTTCGCCTCGATAATCGTACCTTTTGCCGCGCGGTCAGGGTCGGCTTTGAGCTCTTGCATTTCCGCAACGAGGTTGACAGCGTCAAGCAGTTCGTCAATACCTTTACCCGTGAGCGCGGAAACGGGAATCACCATAGTATCGCCGCCCCATTCTTCGGGCACGAGCTCGTGTTCAATCAATTCCTGTTTCACACGGTCAGGATTGATTTCGTATTTATCCATTTTATTCATAGCGACGATAATCGGCACGTTCGCCGCTTTCGCGTGATTGATTGCCTCCACCGTCTGCGGCATAATCCCGTCGTCTGCGGCAACTACCAAGATAACGACGTCCGTTACCTGCGCACCGCGTGCACGCATCGCCGTAAACGCCGCGTGTCCGGGCGTATCGATAAAGGTAATCTGCTTGCCTTTTGCGGTAACCGTGTACGCACCTATGCTCTGCGTAATGCCGCCCGCCTCGCCGCTCGTAACCGACGTGGTGCGGATTGTATCGAGCAAGGAAGTTTTACAGTGGTCAACGTGTCCCATAACCGTTACGACGGGCGCGCGGAGCACAAGCTTGCTCTCGTCCTCCACCGTCGTGGTGGCAAGCAACACGTCCTCTGCCGTCTTTTCGGGCTTGTATTCAAGGTCAATGCCCATATCCGCCGCCATAAGTGCCGCGTTATCGTAGTCAATCGAGTCGTTGATGCCTTTCATGATGCCTTCCTTGAAAAGGCGTTTGGTAATTTCCACCGCCGAAACGCCAAGCTTTTCGGAAAGCACTTTCAAAGGAATATCCTGCGTCGTTACGACTGCATGTTCAATTTTAATCGTAGGAATATCTTGCCGTTTCTGCTTTTTCGGCGAACGTACTTTTCTGTACCCCGACTTATCCTCGTCGAAATCCTCGACGGTCATACCGCGCTGTTTTTCCAAATCGCGCTTGTTCAAACCGCGTTTTTCCGTATACGTCTTTTCAAATTTCTTTTTAGGTGCAGACGTAAAGTTTTTGGTATCGCGCGTCGGCATAACGGGCGCGGCGATAGGCGCGGACATTCCCGAACGGATAGGCCGTGCGCCGCCCGCAGACGGTCTGCCACTGCTGAACGTTCTTTCCCCCGTAGCTCTTGCGGGTCTGTCGCCCTGTGGACGGGGTCTATACGTGCCGCCAAAGCTCGAAGAGGTCGGCGCGGAAATATCCACGCCTGCTTTCGCGACGTATACGCCCTGTTCCTGTCCGTTTCTGAAATAACGGGGCGCACGCGGTTTGCTCGGGTCGGCTTTGGGAGGCACGAACGTTTTCGGCGTTGCGGGCTTTGCCACAGCAGGCGTTTCCGCAACGGGCTGTTCTTCTTGAACGGGCTCTGCCTTGACTTCGGTCGGCGTTTCCGTCGGTTGCTCGTCTACGACAGGCGTTTCCTCCGTCTTTTTCTTACTCACGCGCTTTTTCGGTTTTTCTTCCGTTTCCGCTTGCGGTTCAGGAGCAACTTCCGTTTTCGTCTTTTTGGTGGCTTTGGGTTTAACCTCTTCTTCCGCCACCGCTGCCTTTGCAGCGTCCTCCGCCGCCTTTGCGGCGGCTTCGGCTTCGGCTTTTGCTTTTGCCGCCGCCTCTTGGGCAAGACGCGCTTCTTCTGCGGCGCGCGCGGCGGCTTCGGCGGCTTCACGCTCCGCCTTTTCCGTTTCCAAAGCCGTTAAATTTTTCAAAATTTCCGAAAGATTTTTTTCCGTTTCAGACAGCTTTTTCGAAAGTGCGCCAAGCTTATCGCCCTCCAAAACCTCTAAAATTCTCTCTACGTTCTCATATTTTGCCATAGACTTAATTCGTTCCTCCCGAATATAATTTGAATTGCGGGTCATTCTCCGCGACAGACAAAATCGCCGCCGCAAGTCCTTTATCCCGTATGCCCACCGCCTTAACGGCAGGTCTGTGTAACCACGCGCCGAGCGCGTCCTTTTCCGTAATTAAAAGCGGACAAGCAAATCTTTCTTGCGCTTTTTGCGCGTTTTTGAGCGAGTTCTCGGACAAGCCGCCGTCGCATACGATTAAAAACACGCCTTTTTTTTGCGTTTCGAGGCTATCCACGCCGAATACGGTTTTTCCTGCGCGGATACAAAACCCCAAATACGTTTCTATCTTACTTCTCTGCAAATTGCTCCTCCACGCCGCGATAGACGTTTTCCGAAACGTTTGCGGCAAAGGCTTTGTGTAACAGTTTCTTATCGCCGAGTTTCTTCTGACATTCCGCCGCCGTGCAGATATACGCGCCCCTGCCTGCGGCTTTACCCGTAGGGTCGGCAAAAATTTCGCCGTCAGCCGTTTTCACAATTCGGAGCATTTCCTTTTTGGGTTTCATTTCCCGACAAGCGATACAGGTGCGCATAGGCACGGTTTTGCTCTTTGCCATTGTTTATTCCACGACCTCTTCTGCGTTTTCCTCTGCGAGTGCTTGCGCCTCCGCCTCTTCGCGTTCCATTTCCGCAAGCACTTCTGCCGCCTCTGGCGACGACGCGCTCTTCACGTCGATTTTCCAACCCGTAAGCCGTGCTGCAAGCCGAGCGTTCTGACCGTCGCGACCAATCGCAAGCGAAAGCTTTTCGTCGGGCACGACCGCCATCGCGCTCTTTTCGCCTTTCGCCGTTACCGACAAAACGACGGCAGGCGACAACGCCTTGTAAATAAACGCAAGCGGGTCCTCGTTCCAAAGAATAATATCAATCTTCTCGCCGCCGAGCTCTTCGACAACCGCGTTCACTCTCGCACCGCGATTACCCACACACGCGCCCACCGCGTCCACGCGCGCGTCGTTGGATACAATCGCTATCTTCGTGCGGTGTCCCGCCTCACGCGCAATTTCCTTGATTTCCACAATCCCTTGCTTAATTTCAGGCACTTGCTCTTCAAACAGTTTTCTCACGAGCCCTGCCGCCGAACGCGACACGACGATTTGCGAATTACGTCCGCTATTCTTCACGCGCTTGACAAACACCTTGATGCGTTCGCCAACGACGTATCTTTCGCCCGCAACGCGGTCCTGCGTGGGCATAATGCCCTCCGTTTTCTTGTCGCCGAGCTCCACGTAGACGTTGCGCTCGTCGATTTTACGGATAACGCCTTCCATAAGCTCGCCCTCTTTATCCGAGAACGCCGAGAACGTGTTATCGCGCTCCGTTTCATGCAGTTTCTGCATGATGACCTGTTTCGCCGTTTGCGCGGCAATACGCCCGAAATCTTTGGGCACGAACGTTCTTTCAATAACGCCGCCGACTTCTGCATTCGCGTCGATTTCCTGTGCCTCTTCGAGCGAAATTTCCTTGTCTTTGTCTACGACTTCTTCCACGATATAACGCGCCGCCTTGAAATCGATAGTACCCTTTTCCGCGTCGAGGGAAACGGTAATTTCCGCGCCGCCGTCGTATTGCTTTTTATAAGCCGATGCAAGCGCGTTTGCAAGCGTTTCGATAAACGCCTCTTCGCTAATCCCCTTTTCTCTCACCAAATCGGTGAGCGCCGCAAAAAACTCCTTGTTTTCCATCTGTTTATTCTCCTGTTAATTATTTTCCTTTTTCTTATTCCAAACCGCTGAAATCGATTGCCCGACAAATTTTGGCTATCTTTGCTTTTTCGAATTTCAACGTTTCCTTTCCGTCCTTGATTTCGACTTGGGTTTCATCGAACGCGACGAGCTCCCCCTCGAAAAACTTTTTGCCTTTCATGGGCGCGTACAGCTTGATTTCCACACGCTCGCCCATACACTTTTCAAAATCCCGCGCCGTTTTGAGCGGTCTGTCTAAGCCGGGACTTGACACGTTGAGCGTGTAAGGCGCGCCGAATGTCGGGTCAAGTTCGTCTAACACGGGGTCGATTGCACGGTGAAAGCGTTCGCAGGTGTTGAGGTCAACGCCGCCGTCCACGTCGATATACACGGTGAGCGCGGGCTCTTTGCCTTGCTTGAACTCCACCTCGACGATTTCAATGCCCTGCTCGTCTGCAACCGCCATAAGGGCGTTTTGAATTTCTTCTATGCTCTTAATTTTCAAGCCTGTACCCCCTTTTACGAAATATTGAGAGCGGATTTCGTTCCGCTCTCAATAATCAAAGCAATTATTAAGTATCTACATTATACCATGAACTTCCGTAAAACGCAAGCGTTTTACCCGCCTTTTGCAAAATTTTTCCTTTGAAATCAAGCAAGTTCTACCTTTTCCGCCTCTGCGGCGATTTCGGCGTTGATTTTCGACATTTCTTCAACGGGCACTTTCAGGATTTTTCTATCATACGTTACCAGCCCGTTAATCTCTTCCTCCACGTCGGAAACTTGTGTATAAATCGCGCCGCACAAGCCTTTTGCGAGCAACGGTTTGAGCTTTTGCAGATACAGTTTTTTAAGCGCGGCGACAAGCGTTTCTTGCGACTTGAATTTCTTATAACCGAACTCTTTATCTTCGTCGAACACGTGCCCGTCGATTTTTTGCGAATACCCGCCGAACTCGCTCAACACCACCGCGCGGTTGTCTTTGGGCACTTTCAGCGGCGTATAATACGTATGCAAGCTTTTCAGCTCCGTTTTCCCCTCTTTTTGGTCGTGCCAACCGCTCACAGAATCGATAATCCTCGAACCGTCTTTGCCACGCACGTATTCCGTCCAAAACGCGGAATCGAACTGTCCCCAGCCCTCGTTGAAAATCACCCACACGCCGATAGAAGTACAGTTGCCGAGCTGACAAAGCGTTTCGTCGACAGATTGCGCAAACTCCGCGCGCCCCGTCTCGTTCTCTCTGCCGAAGTATTTGTAATCGTCGTCGCGGTGCTTAACTCCCAAGAACGGAAATGCCGCGATATGCGTAAATTTATAATCCCCGCCGCCGTTCACAAAATCCTGCCACACGACAAGCCCTAACCTATCGCAATGATAATACCACCGCATAGGCTCGATTTTAATATGCTTTCTAACGGTGTTAAAGCCCATTGCTTTGAGCATTTTCAGCTCGTCTATCGCCGCCTTGTCGCTCGGATACGTCAGCATACCGTCCGACCAATACCCTTGGTCCAGCACGCCGTTGAAGAAATACGGTTTTCCGTTCAAAGTCAAACGCATTCTGCCGTTTTTATCCCGCGCCTTGCCAAACGAGCGCACGCCGAAATAAGAACACAGCTTATCCCCCGCCGCGTTGGTAATTACAAAATCGTAAAGCTTGGGATTTTCAGGCGACCAAAGCTCGAAATCATAGGAAAGCGTGATTTCTTTTCGATACGTTTCGCGTAAGATTTCCTTGCCCCTATCAAACACGGTAATTTCCCGTTCTTCGTCCCGTTCCCCGATAATGCTTACCGTTTTTTCAAAGGCGTTTGTGAGAATTTTGGGCGTTTCTATATAGTCTTTGGGCATACACTCTATCCACACCGTTTGCCAAATCCCGCTTTGCGGCGTATACCAAATCCCGCCCCGTTTCAAGCTTTGCTTGCCAAACGCACCGCCGTTATAAAGCGCGTTATCCTCGCAAACGACCTTGATTTCGTTTTCGCCTGCTTTTAGCGCGTTTTGAATATCCTGCGCAAACGCCGTGTAGCCGCCCTTATGCGCGCCTACCTTTTCGCCGTTTACGAACACTTCGCACTCGCTGTCCACCGCGCCGAAATGTAAGCGTACTACCCCCGCAAGCCATTTTTCGGGCACTTCCACCGCACGGGTATACACGAGCTTTTCGCCCTGACCGAGCACAAAACCCTCTTTCACGCCGCTATTCAGCGTTTCGGGGGAAAAGGGCACGAGAATTTTTCCCTCAAACGAACGTTTCCCGTCCACGCCGAGCTTATAAAAATCCCATTCGCCGTTCAAACATTCCCCGTTTTCCCGCATTGCTTGCGGACACGGGTGCTCGAAATGGGGAATTTTTCCAATCTCGTAATCCGTTTTCATTCGTCGCATTGTTCCGCTCCTTTTTTCTTTTTCAGTCGCACGAGCACGGGAATTACGGCAAAAAGCACCGCCGCCGCAATCGCGCCTGCAAGAAAGATTTCAGGCGCGGGGATATACTCCGTCGTCATCACGTCCGCACTCGACAAATCAGGCAAGGGGATTGCCGCCGCCTTGTTAATCGCGTTCCCTATCATAGGTCCGAAAATCATAGGTAATAATACGCTAAAAATCATACGCACGCCCTGTAATTTTCCTGCATTATCCGTCGGCGTATAATCGCGCGTGAGCGCACCGCAAAGTGCGGAGACGAATATGTAACCGGTGAGCATCACAAACCCCGCAACCCCGAACAAGGCAAGCGTCGCCGTTTTATTCTCAAAATGGAAGAAATACATTCCCAAAAGCCCCGCCGTGAACACCGCCGCCGCGATATAGAGCAGCTTTGCCTTATCCTTTGTATCCGCAAGCCGCGTGAGATACAAATTAATCGCCGCACCGAGCACGATAGCCAGCCCAAACACTACGCTGTATTCCACCACCGTAAAGCTCAAATACGTCTTCATATAGATAATCAAATACGGCATAAAGATTTGACACGCAATCCCGTAAATCCCCGTAATCACGAGCGTTACGTATAAAACGGGATTGCCTTTCACAACGGCGGGTTTGAACCCGTAGACAATGTCTTTGAGCGTACCTTTTTTTTGGAGCAACGGGCTGTCTTTGAGCGTAAATACGCCGACCGCGCCGCAAACGGTAATCACCGCGCCAAGTCCGAAAAACAGGGCTTGGTAGCCGATTCCCGCCACCAAAATACCGAATCCACCCGCAACAATCAGCATAGCGACGAGGGGCAGAATGGCAAGTACGCCCTCCACCTTACCGCGCTCTTCCTCGCATGTGTTGTCGGTAACCCAAGCGTTAAACGCGGCGTCGTTTGCCGTCGAGCCGAACACCGTCATCACGCAATCGAGCACGATTACGAGCACGAGCGCCGTCGTAATCGCCGCCGCCTCGTCCAAATGCAAGAGCGTGGCGATTGTATCCGTTGACAGCAAGCCAAACAGCGCAACGGTAATCCCCCAAATTACGTAGCCGTAGGAAATAAACTTTCTGCGATTGCCCGTCTTGTCCGAAAACGTACCCGCAACGAGCGTGGTTGCCGTCGCCGTAATCCCCGAAAGCTGTACCATAAGCGTAACCGCGTCGAGGTTGGGCGCAATCGTTTCAAAGACGAACAGGTTAAAATACATATTCTCGACCGACCAAGCAATCTGCCCTATCAAGCCGAATACGATTAAAATCCACCAGTTTTGCTTTCCAAAGCTCTTTTCCATTTCCTATCCCCTTTTATCGCGGTAATTTACCGCGTTTTTTCATCAGTTCCATAAAAACTTTCGCCGTAACGCACGCGTCGTCGAACGCACGGTGATGATTGAACGTAAAGCCGTAGTAATCGGCAACGGTATTCAGCTTGTAATTCGCAAGCTCGCCGCGCAACAGCTCCTGCGCAAGCGCGAGGGTATCGAACGGTCGGTTGTCTATCATATACCCGTTCTTCTCGGCATAATACCGCACGAAATTCAAATCGAAATTGACGTTATGTCCGACGAGATACGCACCCTCGATAAACTTGAAAAAGTCCGCAATCACCTTGTCAATCGTCGGCGCACCGATAAGGTCGTCGTCGTTAATCCCCGTCAAACTGACGATTTCAGGCGACAGCCGCTCCTCACACGCCACGAACGTGGAGAATTTTTCCTTGATTTCCCCGCCGACGAGCTTCACCGCGCCGATTTCGATAATCTTGTCCATTTTACCCATCGACGGATTGCTATTCAAGCCCGTCGTTTCCAAGTCAAACACGACGAACACGTTATTTTTCAAATCGTCGGGTTTCTCCAACAAATCGAAAAATCCCGCTTGCGTGTAATCGACGTATTCTTCGGGGAATACCGTATGATAATATTTCGGCACGGGCTTACCCTTGCGCGCTTGCGGCACGAAATCTTCGGGCGGCGCGCCGAAATTCAGCTTTGCCGCTTTGAACGAGCGGTAGCCGTTAAAATCCTCGACTTGCCCCGTAATCACAACGCTATCCCCGATTTTCAAACCGCGCACTTTCTCCACCGTCGCCTTCTTGGGAAAATACGTCGTGCGGAGCGAACCCGTCGTGTCGGAAATAGTGAGCACGAAACGGGATTTTTGCTCGTCCTGCCCCGACTTTTCGTTGTGTTTGGTGTATTCCTTTTCTTCGATATAAGTAATTTCCCCGCAAACGGCGAACGTACCCTCGTCGCTCAAATAATCGGCGATATACGTCGCGTGCTTAGGAAGTCCCTCCGCGCCGTCAATCTTGACGAAATCGCAGATTTCAAAACGACGGATTTCGTTTGGCGCGTCCTCTTCCTGTTCTTCGGGCAACTCGTCCAACAGCTCGTCGCTCGGCGCGGCCTTTTCCACAATTTTCACCGTGCCGTAGAACGTACCGCAATATCCGCTCTGCAAATACGCGCTCACGTCGTCGAGAATTTTCCCCGACGTAAACAGCGATTGCTCGCCCGACGCAATCTCAAAACAGAAATTCGCGCCGCTCGACAGCATATCCACGCGAATACTCTTTTCTTCGAGAAACGCGGCGGCGGCAGGAAACTTTTCGCTGACGTATTCGAAAATCTTACGTTTTATCATATCCGCGTCAGGCACTCTTTTGGTGATTCTAACCTCCGAGCGGAACCCGTCGGGCAGATATTTCTCCGAAACGGCACGCGCCCGCGCCGCCTCCTCGTCCGTATACGCCTTGTCGGTAATGAGGAAAAACTCCGCAATTTTATTCTTTTTACTGACGGTAATCCCACGCAAGATAGCGTTCTTCAAGCCCGCGAGCGCGCGGATTTCCGTGATGTATTCGTCTATCCTATTCATTCTAATAACGCCTTTACTTCCTTAAAAAACTCCTTTTCCGCATCCGCCGCGTCCACCTTTTTGAACGGCTCGCCCTTTTTGAAAATCAGACAGCTGCCGTTGCCGCCCGCAATCCCCAAATCGGCGTCCTTTGCCTCGCCGGGCCCGTTGACAACGCAACCCATCACGGCAATTTTCGCTTTTTTTCTAAACGGTTTGACGAACTCGGTAACCTTTTCCGCCAGCGCCATACTCTCCCACGCACAACGCCCACAGGTAGGACAGGACACCACCTCGACGAACTCTTCGTCCAGCCCGCACGCGCGCAAAATCTGCCGCGCGGCGTACACCTCTTTCACGGGTTCGTCCGTGAGGGATACGCGAATGGTATCGCCGATACCTTTGAGCAGTAAGCTCCCAATCCCCACCGCGCTTTTCACGAGCCCACTTTCATACGTCCCCGCCTCCGTTACGCCTAAATGCAACGCTCTGTCCGTCTGTTCCGAAAGCAGGGTATACGCTCGCACGGTCAAGGGTACGTCGGAGGCTTTGACGGAGATTGCGATTTGTTCCACGCCGTATTTTTCCAAAATCCGAACGTTATAGAGCGCGCTTTCGACGAGCGCGTGTTCGCTCCGTCCGTATTTAGCGAGGAACTCCTTTTCAATGCTCCCCGTATTCGAGCCCACGCGCACGGGAATTTTATGGCTGTTCACACAATCGGCGACGTATTTAATTTCCTTTTCCCCGCCGATATTGCCGGGATTAATCCGCACCTTATCCGCGCCGTTTTCTATGGCGAGAACGGCGAGCTTGGGGGAAAAATGAACGTCCGCCACGAGCGGCAGACGGATTTTGTCTTTGAGAGTTTTGAGTGCAAGCGCGTCCTGCTCGTCCGCAACGGCAACGCGCACGAGTTCGCAACCCGCCTTTTCCAGCGCAAGGATTTGCGCCGCCGTCTTTTCGACGTCGGCGGTTTTCGTCGTCGTCATAGACTGAATTTTTACACTTGTGCCGCCGCCGATTTTCAAACCGCCGACGTCGATTTTTTGTGTCATTTTTGCCATTGTCAATTCTTTCCCTTTTTCTCCGCTTTCATCATCTGTTTAAGCTCGCTCATAAACGACGATAAATCCTTAAACGAACGGTAAACGGAGGCATAGCGCACGTAGGACACCTCGTCCACCTTTTTCAAGCGTTCCATGACCATTTCGCCGATTGCTTTGGTCGTGATTTCGCTTTCCATGCTGTTATATACTTGCTTACAAATATCTGCCACCATATCGTCGATAACCGACATAGGAACAGGACGTTTTTCGCAAGATTTAATGATACCGTTTCTAATCTTTTCCGCGTTAAACGACTGCCGCGTGCCGTTGTTCTTGACAACGAGAACGGGCGTAATTTCAATGGTTTCATAAGTCGTAAATCTTCTGCCGCAGCCCGTACATTCCCTGCGGCGGCGTATCGTTCTGTCGTCGTCAGCCGAACGCGAATCAATCACCTTGCTGTCCATGCAATCACAATACAAACATTTCATTTTTGTTTCACCCCTTTCCTTTCGCGGATTTTCTTCACTTCGTTTTCATAGCCGTTATTTTTAGGCGCATAATACACCCTGTCTTTGAGCGAATCGGGCAAGTATTGCTGCTCGACGTAGCCGCCGTAGCTGTGCGGATATTTATAGTTCCCGCTTTGCGCCTTGTCCTCTTTAGTCCCGAACGAATTGTCCTTTAAGTACGGCGGCACGTTATCGTCGCGCACCTCTTTCGCGTCCGCAATCGCCGCGTACATTGCCTCCACCACCGAATTACTCTTTTCCGCCTCGCACACGTAGATAATCGCCTCCGAAAGAGGAATACGCGCTTCTGGATACCCGATTTTTTCAAGCGCGTACATAGCCGACGTCGCGATTTGGAGCGCGCGGGGGTCTGCCATGCCCACGTCCTCCGCTGAATGTACGACAAGCCGACGGGCAATCAGCATAGGGTCGCAACCGCCCTCGATTAAGCGCATTGCGTAGTAGAGTGCGGCGTTCGAATCACTGCCGCGCAAAGACTTGCAAAACGCGGAAAGGAAATCGTAATAAGCGTCCTCGTTATAGGAGAGTGCTTTGCGTTGAATGGACTGTTCGGCGTCGGAAAGGGTGATATGGATTTGCCCGTTTTCATTCGGCTCACTCGTGAGCGCGGCAAGCTCCAACGCGTTATAAGCGGTGCGCAAATCCCCGCCCGCAACTCTTGCGATATGCGCAAGCGCGTCGTCGTCCGCCAAAATATTTTTCTTGCCAAGCCCTTTATGTCTGCTTTTGAGCGCGGCTTTGAGCGCGCCGAGAATATCGTTCTCGGTCAAATGCTTAAACTCAAACACCCGACACCGCGACACGATAGCAGGCGTCATAGCCGCATAGGGATTTTCCGTTGTCGAGCCGATAAAAAGTATCGTTCCCTGTTCAATGGCAGGGAGCAAGGAATCGCTCTGCGTTTTATTGAAACGGTGGCACTCGTCAAGCAATAAATAGGTACGCTTGTTATAAAGTTTCAAATTCTCGCGCGCCGTTTCGACCGCCTTTTTGACGTCGGCAACGCCTGCATTGACGGCATTGAGCTTGATGAACTCGCCACTCGTTGCCAGCGCGATAATATTCGCGAGCGTAGTTTTACCACAGCCCGGCGGTCCCCAAAAAATACAGCTACCCAGCCTGTCCGTCGCAATCGCGCGGCGCAGGAGCGAGCCTTTCGCAACAATATGCTCCTGCCCGATAAAATCGTCGAGCGAGTTTGCCCGCATACGCTCGGCAAGCGGCTTTGCCTGTTCTTCGTGATTGTTAAAATCGAATAAATCCATACCTGCCCTTATGCTTTTAACGCTTTTTTAATTTCTTTTGCATATTTCTGTCCGATTTCATAGCCCTTTTCAAAGGCAAAATCCATTCTCTTCAACGAATACTGACTCATATCCCCCAGCTCGGGCTCTATCCAAAAATCGATAATATCCTCGTTTTCCTTCCTACGCTTTGCCGTGCGGTAATTATCCATCAAATCAATCGTTTCAAGGAGTACGCCGAGCGTGCTCGGCATCTTTTCGTTCGTCGCCCGTTTCCCAAGCACGTCCACGCACACGACCACGTCCGCGCCCATACCTTTAAGCTGTAAATAGGGCACTCTTTCCAAAATCCCGCCGTCGATTAAGCGCATACCGTCTTGCTCCATAGGACGGAACACGGCGGGAATACTCGACGATGCAATCACGGCGTCGATAACTTTACCCTCCGAAAACTCCACCACGCGCTGTTCAATCATATCCACCGCCACGCAACGGAACGGTATTTTAAGCTCGGAAAATTCGGGATTTCCGAAATACCTTTCGAGCAGTTTGCGTATTTTTTTCGTTTCGAACAAGCCGCCGCGCCTACCCGTCGGCGCAATCAAATCGAGCAAACGCAATTTTCGCACCGCTTTATACATATCGTCTACGGAAACCCCCGCCGCATACCCTGCACCGACGACCGAGCCCATAGAACAGCCCGTGATATAATCGGGCACGAGCTTTTCTTCCTCCATTGCTTTCAAAAAGCCGAGATGCGCCACGCCGCGACTGCCACCCGAACCGAGTGCAAAACCAAGCGTCTTTTTCTTTTTCGTCATTTTTCTCCCTTCCCTTGACTATACGCCCCGATAAGTTTACATTCGAGGGTATTTTCTCTTATGCAATCGAGCATTTCCCGCGTCTTTTTAGAAGAAATATCCGCGTCTGCCTCAATAAAGAACCGATATTCGCCCACGCGGTTTCTCACGGGACGGCTTTCGATTTTCGTCATATTCACGCCGCTTTTTGCAATCACGCGCAATAACTCCAACAAACTACCGGGCTTATGCGGACAAACCGCCGAGAAGAAAATACGCTCACTCGTATTCGGGAGCGCCGTCTCGCCCTTTTTAATAAGCAAAAAGTGTGTAAAATTATTTTTCTCGTCGGAAATACTCTCTTCGCCCATCACGAACCCTGCACGTAAGTTTTCCGTATGCGCACCCGCAATCGCCGCGCTCTTGCCCGAATCGTCCTCAAACGCGCGCGTCAAACCGAACCCCGTCGATTCCGTTTCCCGCAAAGCGGCAAAGGGCATTTCCCGCGTTAAGAACGCCGCGCATTGGTCGAGCGCTTGGCGGTGGGAATACACCCGTCCGATTTCCGAAAACTTCACGCCGCGTTTATAGATTAGTCTGTGGTCAACCCTTAAAATCAATTCCTTAACCGCGTAGAGCTCTTTCGCCTCTTGCAACAAATCGAGGTTTTGTAACACGCCGCCCTGCAAGCTGTTTTCAATGGGTACGGCCGCCGCGTCTACTCTGCCGCAGTCCACCGCCGCAAACACTTCGGGGAAATTACGGAACGGGACGCACTCGTCCCAACCGCCCGTTTGGTTTTCGCCTGTTGTTTCCGTCTGTAAAAAGGTTTTCGCCGCCAAATGGGAATAGCTCCCCTCTGGTCCTAAAAAGGCAATCTTCATCGTTCTTCTCCTCGTAAGTTACACCTGCTCCGCAATGTTATACAGCAGTTTTTCCGTATCTTCCCAGCCCAAGCAAGGGTCGGTAATCGATTTTCCGAACACCTCGTCGTGCTTTTGGTTGCCCTCTACCAAAAAGCTTTCAATCATAAACCCTTTGACAATCTTCTTAAAATCGGCGTCATAATTCCTGTTCTGCATAACCTCTTGCGCAATACGTATTTGCTGACGGTGTTTCTTGCCCGAATTGGAATGATTGCAATCGATTACGATAGCAGGATTTTGCAAGCCGCCGCCGTTCAACAGCTCGGCAAGCTGCATCACCGTTTCATAATGGAAGTTGGGCACGTCTGCGCCCGCGCCGTCCACACCCCCGCGCAAAATCGCGTGCGCATAAGGGTTTCCGTCCGAGCTGACTTGATAATTACGGTATTTGAAAATTTGCGGGCTTTGCGCCGCGTAAATGGAATTAACGAGCGCGAGAATATTCCCACTCATGGGATTTTTAAGCCCAACCGGCGCGTCGATACCGCTCGCCACCTGTCTGTGCAGTTGGTCCTCCACACTCCGCGCCCCCACCGCGTGATAGGAAAGCAAATCCTCCACGTAGGGCGTGTTTTCGGGATAGAGCATTTCGTCCGCCGCCGTCAATCCCGATTCGTTCATAGCCGCAAGATGCAACGCCCGAATACTCCGAATTCCACGCGCTATATCCGCCGCGCCTTCGGGGTCGGGCTGTAAAAACATACCTTTATAGCCAACGCCTTTGGTACGCGGTTTGTTGGTATAAATACGCGGCACAATCACGAGCTTATCCTTGACTTTTTCGTTGATTTTCCCAAGCCGAGAAATGTATTCGAGCGTGGGCGCGGGCTCGTGCGCCGAGCACGGTCCGACCACCACGAGCATTTTTTCACTTTTGCCTGCGATGACTTCTCTAATTTCCTCGTCGCGAGCGCGTTTTATCTTCACAAGCGCCGCCGTCATGGGCTGCGCCGCAATAAACTCCTCCGGCTCGGGTATAAAACATTGTTTTTCCAGCATAACGAACTCTCCTTTCCTTTCGTTTACTTTTTTATTTTGTAGATATATTCTTTCACTCTTTCCGTAACGTATTCGTCTATCGGCGTGGAGAACTGCAAGCTATTGCGAACGATTGACGAGCTGACGTGTAACAGCTCCTGCGGGCAGGGCAAATACCAAGCCACCATTTCCTTGTTCAGTTTTCTGCTCGCATAGAAATCGGACGTTTCATAATCGAAATCGGTCGCATTACGCAATCCTCGAACGTAGCAAGTCGCGCCCTCTTTTTTCATAAGCTCGGCAACCGTACCTGAAAATTCCACCACGCGCACACGCGGATTACAAACGGTGAGCGCAAGCATTTCTTTCCGCTCTTTGATAGTAAAGCACGGCGACTTTTTAGGGTTTTGTAAAATCGCTACAATCACTTCGTCAAACGCCGCGAGCGCGCTTTCGATTACGTATTTATGCCCAAGCGTCGGAGGGTCGAACGTCCCCGCGAACACGCATTTTTTTCCGTTCATAATTTTCTCCTGAAAAAGCTCAACCAAGCCTTGCCGTATTTCCTTTCGTCGTATTTTTCCAAGCCCGCGACCTCGCCCGCAAACGGTATATCCCGTTCCAAAACGGCAACCCCGTTTTCGGCAAGCAAGCCCTTTTGCACAATCAATTTCAACGCCCTTTCGCCGTAGTCCAACCGATACGGCGGGTCGATAAAGATAAAATCAAAGGGCGCGTTCACGATTTGCAAGCATAACGCAAAATCGAGGTTATACACCTTTGCGCGCGCCTCTGCTTTGAGGGTCGCAATATTCTTTTTGACAATCCCAACGCTCGCGGCGGCGCAGTCGTTAAAGACCGCCTCGCTCGCTCCGCGCGAAATCGCCTCCAAACCCAGCGCACCGCTACCTGCAAACAAATCAAGCACCCGCGCGCCGCGCACACGAAGTCCGAGAATATTAAACAGCGCCTCTCTCGCCCTGTCGGAAGTCGGGCGCACGCTGTCGCCTTGAAATTCCGCAAGCACTCTACTGCCGTATTCGCCGCCGATAATCCGCATACAATCCTCTCTTTCTTATCTACGTTTTCTGGGCTTTGTTCCAGGCAAGCCGCCGTAGTTAATCTTCTTTTCGCGCGCCGCCTCAGCCGCCGCCGCTCTGTCGGCGAGCATCTGTTCTTTAATCGCCTTATTCCTGCGCCCATACGCGCCGAGAATATAGAACGCACCGCTAACCGCAATCGGCACAATCGCAAACGCACAGGACACGAAATAGCTCACGCCCATACCGCTCGCGTTCATGTAATAAATGGGCAACAACGACCACCCCGACAGTAAAAACCCGATGAGCAACAAAATCGCAAGCCCCGTCGTCCCCGTTTGCGTGTCAATCGCCGTCTGGTTCACGCCGAAAATAATCCCGAACAGCAAGGGATAAATCGCCGTAAACGCGCCGTTTGCAAAGCCTTTCCAAACGCGGTATTCTTTGGCGTATTTATGCGAGGACATTCTATATCCGCCGCCGTATTCGTCCATTGAAGTACGCTTAATATTCC
>JAFTKT010000011.1 GCA_017453145.1 Clostridia bacterium | reverse complement strand
GCCTGCGTTTCGGTGATAAGGCCTTTCGCAAGGTCACGTTCGATATAGATATCGAGGAACGTCGTGTTTCTACCGATGGACATAGCCGCGCCGTTCTGATCCTTAACTGCCGCAAGGTAGCCAAAGTACAGAGCCTGGATCGCCTGCTGCGCCGTTTCAGCGGGTTTGGAAACGTCGCAACCGTAAATAGCCGCCATTTCCTTCAAAGCCTTGAGCGCTTTGACCTGATCTGCCAATTCTTCACGATCTCTTACCTTTTCGGGGGTCATATCGCCGTTGATCGCAAGCTTGTCTTCCTCTTTCTTCTGAATGAGGTCATCCACGCCGTAGAGAGCCACTCTGCGGTAGTCGCCGATAATACGTCCACGACCGTAAGCGTCGGGCAAGCCCGTCAAGATGTGTGCAGAACGCGCCGCTCTCATTTCAGGCGTATACGCGTCGAACACGCCCTCGTTGTGCGTCTTGCGGTATTTGGTGAAAATTTCTTTGACCTGCGGGTCGATTTTATAACCGTACATTTCGAGCGCGCCTTCCGACATACGGATACCGCCGAACGGTTGCAAGGAACGTTTGAAAGGCTCGTCCGTTTGCAAACCTACGATTGTTTCGAGCTCTTTGTCAAGATAGCCTGCGCCGTGCGAGGTAAGCGTGGAAACGATTTTCGTATCCGCGTTCAAAACGCCGCCCGCTTCGCGTTCTTTCTTGGACAAATCGCAAACGATTTGCCAAAGCTTTTTCGTAGCTTCCGTCGCAGGTGCGAGGAACTTCGAATCGCCGTCATACGGCGTGTAGTTGTGCTGAATGAAATCACGAACGTCGATTTCGTCGTTGCACCATTTTCCGGGAACAAATCCTTCCCAACCTTTGTATTGCATCATATCACTACTCCTAAAAATAATATTTTTTGACTGTATTTTCAAATCCTTGCGGATTTTGCGTCCTCATTTGTTTTTACGTTCTTCGATTTTAGCGTCTAACCAAATTTCCAAAATCTCTTCGGGCTGAAAACCTGCGCAACGCGCGAAAATCTCACCGTCTTCCGCAAGCAAAATCGTCGGCACGCGCGTAACCTCCCACTCCTCCATCAGCTCCGCCGTCGAATAATCCGCCTCGATATGCACCAAGCGTATATCGCCGCGCTTTTGGCAAAGCTCTTGTAAAATGGGCATAAGTGTCAAACAATTCGCACACGATTCGCCGCGGATTTCAATGCAGCAAAGCCCTTTGAGTTGTTCTGCATACTGTTCTTTCATTCCTCTTCTCCCCGCAAAATACGTTTCGCCGCCGCCACGCTTTCCTTGCTCGGCGTTTCCACGCCTTTGAGCGGATAGTCAAGCCCTAGCTTTTCGTATTTCACGACGCCCATTGTATGGTAGGGCAACACCTCGACTTTTTCAACGGTTTTCAGTGTTTTGATAAATGCACGCGTGCGTTGCAGGTTCCCTTTTCCGTCCGTTATATTCGGCACAAGCACTTGGCGTATCCAAGTTTTCACACCGTTATCGCTCAAAAACTTCGCGAACGCAAGCGTGTTTTGGTTGCTCTGCCCCGTAAGCTTTTTACAAGCCGCCTCGTCTATGTGCTTAATGTCAAGTAGCACAAGGTCGGTTACCTCCAAAAGCTTTTTATGTGCCGCCACACTCTGCTCGTTTTCGGGCTTAAACGTAATCCCCGACGTATCGATACAGGTATGCACGCCCTTTGCTTTGAGCAGGGTAAACAGCTCGGTTACGAACTCTATTTGAAGTAGCGGCTCGCCGCCCGTTACCGTAACGCCGCCGTTGTCGCCGAAATAGTTTTTGTATTTCCACGCGCGGTTTACGATTTCCTCCGCCGAATACTCCATGCCACCCGCCTTCCAAGTGTCGGGGTTATGGCAATACAGACAACGGAGCGGACAGCCTTGCAAGAATACCACGAACCGAATACCCGGCCCGTCCACCGTCCCGAAGGATTCGAAAGAATGAACACGTCCCGTCATTATTTTCTCCTCCTTTGTGCGATTTACTTCTGTTTGTTTGCGCCGCCGTTTATCGGCAAAATCAAACGAATAGCTCGAACTTTCTTGAAAAAAGGCGGTTCGCGCCTATACGCGCGCCGCCCCTGACGTTTCTCACGGTTATTATTATAGCAGATATGGCGACGTTTGTCAAGCTTTTGCACGAAAAATTTTGCGCAATTTTTCGCCCATTTTTTTCGTCTATTTTTATTATACACCTATTTTTATAAAAACTCAACACTTCGAACGCAAAAAACGGAAATTTTTTCAACGGAAAATAAATATTTTCCGCGCGATATAATTCCAAGCGAGCACAAGACAGGTCATCAGGATTTTAGAAATCCACTTTTCCCAAGCCGTGCCGAGAAACGCCGTACTCCCAAACAGCTCGAACGTCGGCAACGCCCACACGAGCAACACCACGCCCAGCTCGGTAATCAAAAGCCCGAACACCCCAATAAGCGCAAACCCCAAAAACGGTTTGGTAGAACGCACGGAAATCTTTTCTTCCGTCTGACGGAACACGAACCGCACGGACAGCACCCAGTTGACGAGCAAGCCCACGCCAAACCCCAGCGCCGTCGAAAGCACGAGCGCAAGCGTACCCCAAGCGGCGGGGAATATCAGCGCGTCAAACACCCAAAACGTGAAATAATCGGCGACGGTAGCCAATCCGCCGACGAGTAGAAAACGGAAAATTTCCGCGAGTAATTGTTTCCTCGATTGCCTTTCCATATCTTTTTGAAAGCTCCTCAAATACACGAACAATAAAACAAAACCGAAGTCGCCAAGAACAGGCACACCGCCCAATCCAAACAAAACCCGAGCCGCCGCGCCCCGTTCGTCTGCAAAACCGCAAACGCCTTTTGCACGTAGCCCCACGTCAAAGCGAGTGCGAGAATCATAGGCATTATATACCGAAAATCCATTGTACAGCCATACGGCATTTGAATATAGAAATAAATCTCCGACAATACCTGCGATTGCATCAGCAGGAACACAAACAGAAAATCTTTGAGGGAAATCACGTTCACCGCACCCCTGCCCCCACCAAGCGGCTTGGAGCGGGCTCGGTTTTTCCACGCGTTGACCCCCAAATACACGAGCGAAACAAACAGCGCCACACACGCGGCATAGGCGAATACGACCGCTGAAACGGCAAACCCCTCTCCCTGCCAATAGGAAAACTCCCCGAAGATTGCCGAACGCAAAGCGTAGTTGAATAAATAGTAATTCCCGTTAAACGGTCTGCACCAAAGCGAACCGAAATATTCACTCCAATCCAAACACAGAATAAACCGCGAAAAGAAAGAATGCTCGCCCGTGTACAGCAAATGATTTAAGTTGGAAAACACATACCCGAACGGCTGGTCAAACCGCATTTTTGCATAGACTTGAAACCAAAGCCCAAGCGGCGCGCACACAAGTAAAAATACGCCGTATTGCAACGCCATTTTCCAAAACGGCATAGCGTGTTCCCGTTTTTTGAGCGTATCGACGAACTCGAAAATAAAAATCCCCGCAATCGGCAAACACACCGTCGCAGACGAAAGCTTGGTCATCATGCCCAGCCCCACGCACAGCCCGCAAAGCACAATATCCGCAACCGCTCGACCGCATTTTTGCCATTTGAGCGCGAAATACAGCGCGTAGATAGCGAGCGCAAACGCCAAGCCGTCGTTATTCAGCATTCCCGAAAACTGTACCGTTCTCGGAAACAAAAGGACGAACGCCGCCAAAAACAGCCTCGTTTTCCCCTCGAACGCGAACAATCGCAAAATTTTAAGCATACCCACGCACGCGGCAAGGGAATACAGCACGGACAAAACCTGACAAGACGAATACAAAAACCACCGCGTTTCGTCCAAAATATAATCGGGCTTTCCGTAGACGAACGCGGCAGGAAAATACGCATTTTCTCCAAACAGCCCCGCAAACCAAGCGGTAAATCTCATAAACGCCGCCTGCACGAGCGCATTGAGCGGCGGGTGGTAGAACTGATAATCGTTCACGCTCGGCAATTTCCCCGTCGAAAACACCGTCCACGCATACGCCTCGTGCCCGTCGAAATTGGGTGTATACGTGTCCTGCTGACGGGTCGCCGCACCCGTGTACAACATATACCCCGCCCGCAAAGCGTAACCCGCCACGAGCAGGAGCAACAAAACGGCGTGCGGCGTCAATCGTTTTTTGGCGTATAACCACGCCCCCACGCACACGCATACGCAAAGCGTAAACACCGTCAACGCTTGCGCGACCACTCCCGCGCGGATTGCATACTCTTCCGCCTCCACGAGCGGTTTGAGCGTTACGAACAAAAGGAACGTAAGCAAAAACGCGCCCGTCCAAAACGCGAGCTCTTTGCCTGCGGATACCGCGCTATGTTTTGCCGTGTTTTCTGCGTTCATCTCAACCCTGCCCCTTTACTTTTCCTCGTGATAACTCTTTTCGGTGTTGACGCTCCAAACGCTTTCCTTGTCCGCCTCCCCGCGCAACGCCATTTCACAAGCGAGCATAGCCGTCGCCATTGAATGGTCCATGTTGTTATAGCGGTGCTGACCGTTTCTGCCGATACACCATAAATTTTCAATGTCGTTCAAAAACGCCTTCACCTCGCCGAAATTTTCATAGCTCCCAAAATAGGCGGGATACGCCTTCTTCACGCGCAAAAGCGTGGCGTCGAGTACGGCGTTTTCCGATTCGATTACGCCGATTTTCACGAGCTCGGAGATAGCGTTTTGAATAAACGTCTTATCGTCGCTCGTCCACATTTTATCGCCCTCGTTGCAAAAATACTCCAATCCAAGCCAAACCTTTTTTTCGGGCTCGTCCACCATATACGGCGACCAGTTATTGAAAATTTGTATCCGCCCGAGCGTAACCGAACGCTCCTGTACGTATATCCAACAATCGGGCACGATATTCCCAAGCGTCTTTTTCTTGGTCTTGTTCTTGACTTTAAGCTTGTCCACAAGCAACCCCACCGTCATAAAATCACGGTACGGGAGCTTGACGGCGGTGTTAAATACGCTTTCAGGCGTATTTTCCCGACCGATTGCCTCGAACAAATCCTTAATCGGCATAGAGGAAAAGAACAGCTCGGCAGGGTATTCCCGTCGCTCGCCGTTTTGCAAACGCGTCGACACCGCACGCACGCGCCCTTTATCCAGCGCGATAGTATCGACGGTTTCCCCGAAACGGATTTCGCCGCCCATTCTCACGATTTCGTCCGCCATTTTTTGATAGAGCTGACCCGGACCTTTTTTGGGGTATAAAAACTGTTCAATCAGGCTCGTTTCCACCGCGCCGCCTTTTTTGCGGAAAGGTTTCGTCAAAGCGTTTTTGATTGTCTTGCCAATCGAAAGCCCCTTGACGCGTTGTGCGCCCCATTCCGCTGAAATGTCGCGCGGGTGCACGCCCCAAAGCTTTTCCGTGTAATCCTCGAAAAACGTCGCGTATAACGGCTTCCCGAAACGGTTGACGTAGAAATTCTCCAAATTATTTTCTTCGCGCTTTTTAAGCTTTGCGCCCAAATACCCAAACCCCGATTTCAGCGTTTGGAAAAAGCCCATATTCCAAAGCGTTTTCGCAGACAGCGTGATGGGATAATCAAAAAATTTACGTTTATAAATAATCCGTGAAACGCGGTCGCGAACGAGCATAACCTCGTCCGTTTGTTCGGGGTCGGGGTTGCCCGCAACGAGCGGCTTTTCACGCCCTAACAGCTTATCGTCGAGCGCGGGCGCGCCTTGTGTGGGCAAGAGTTCTGCCCAAAGCGCGTTCACGCGTTCGTCTTTGGAGAAAAAGCGGTGTCCGCCCACGTCCATGCGATTACCCTTATATTCCGCCGTACGGGAAATGCCGCCGACAAAATTCTCGCATTCCAAGACAATCGGTTTTATATCGCTCGATTTTTTGAGCAGCTCGTAAGCGGCAGTCAGCCCCGCAGGCCCTGCGCCGATAATGACGGCAACGCGCTTTCTTTCCACGTTTTTTGCTCCTTTTTTCTTGATTAAGAGTATTATACCATTTATTGCCTTATTTGTCAAGAATTAACCGCCTTGCAAATGCAACAAGCCGCGCGGTTTTCACCGCGCGGCTTGCCATAGCCTTTTTCAAAAATTAGAAGTTTTGTTTTTGCATAACTTCAATCACTTTCGCGTCTGCGCCCGTGCCTTGAATATAGAACTTCTTGTCGCCAATCGTCAACAATCCGTCTTTAAGCGTATAACCGCCGCTGAACATTACAAAGCCATCTTGATTAACGCCTTGCGCATATCCCTCTTCGTAAAGACTAATCGTTACTTGATTTTCCCAGCTATCAACAAAACTATACTCTGCCGTAGCGTCCCCGAACTCGTAAGCCGATACTGTATCGTAAACCCCGTCGGTATCCGTGTCAGTAACCTTTGCAATCGCAAATTTCGCGCCGTCCACAGAAATTTCCAGTGTACCCGTAGCTTCGTCAATCGTATACGTACCCCAAATCGCTTCGTAATAGTAAATGCTATAACCATCCATAATTTCAACTGTGTCGTCGCTGTAAAGCTGAACGCCCAACAGTCTCATATTGAGACCCGTCAGTTCCAAACTACCGTCGTTTTGAAGCATTGCAACAACCTGCGCCTCTTCCTCTTCTGCCAATTCCGCCACAACGTTCACCGTGATTTCTTGCGTATAGTCCTCGTAAGCAACTTTAATCGCATATTCGCCAACCGTGTCCGTTTTCACATCCGACCAATCGAACGCATCTGCTTTGAGAATTACTTCACTTTCATATTCTCCGTTCACAGGCTCGATATACGTAATTTCAACTTGCTCGCCAACCAAATTCTTTCTCACGTAGAGCTCCACGTTTTCATCTTTCAAAAGCGTGATTTCTTCGGGAAGAGCAATCGACGCGATATTCGTCGTGGTCGCAACCGCTTTTTCCGTCTTTGTAAGCTCAACTGCATACGTATATTCTTCGCCGCCAACCTCAATCGTGAACACTTTAACGCCTGCCGTCGTGAAATCGGGAGCCGTGCCCTTAATCATATCCGCCGTCAACGCTACGCTTTTAGCATTGCCGCCCGTCGTCATCAAAATCTGTTTATCGTCGCCCGTACCTGCCGTGTAACGCGTTTCGCTGTAAATCTCGAACTCAATATCCGCTACGCCGCTTTCTACCGCTTCATACGAATTCACGTAAACTTCGCTAACTTCTGCATATTCTTCTTTGTTTTCATAAACGAGCATGCTCGCCGTCGCCGTTACCTCTTCCGCATCGTCGCCTTCGCCGACCGTCCACTTCGCCGTCAAGGCTTGCTGACCAACCGTCGTCGTATCAAGCGTATAAACTGCGTCTTCGGGAACTTCCACCATGCGCATACCCATAGTGTCTGTGCCAATCATAAGCATTTCCATGACAAGCATTTTGCTCGTATCGATAGCGGAAACCTCCGTCCCCTTCAAAACTTTCGGCTCCTCCGTCATCGTCATGCTACCAAGCTGTCTACCACCAACCACGACCGCCGTTTCGGAATCGTCGTCCAAAACGTAAGCCTGCAAAATACCCGAATCACCCGCCGCGTTCGTTACGGAGAAGTTATAAATGCCTTCTTCCGATTCCGCCGTCCAGTCAATCGGTTTAATCTGTTCTGCCGTTGCGTTCGATACCGCTTGGCTCATTTCACCGTTCAAATAAGTCATATGCATCCAGAACACCGTCGATACGTCGTATGTACCCGCAACGACGTCCGCTTTATCCCAAAGCAAGCACATGCCGTTCATGTCCTCGTTCAAAAGCATACTTTGCAACTCAACAGGTTCGCCGTCCGTAACAAGTACGGGTGCGCTCAAACGCTCTACAAGTTTGATGTTTGCCGTGTAAAGTCCCGCTTTCGTATAATCGGGCTTTTCGCCAACGTACATATCATCTGTAATCGTTACCCAACTTGCCGAGCCGTCGTCGAACAATGCCAAAACCTCAACCTTCGGTTCGTTGCCAACCGTCGTTTCAAGCACCGGTTCTTCTATCAGTTCACCGTTTACTTTCACGCTGTAAACGTCCAATTCAACAACCTTTCTACCCGTCGCCACCGATTTGGTGTATTCTTCGCCGTTCTTGCCTTTCACCGTGTAGTTCGCCGTTTCCACACCGTCTTTATCAAAGGTGTAAACGACCGCCGCATTTTCAAGCTCCCACACTTCGGGCGTAGACGAATCGGGCGTAGACGTGCCGCCGCTGCTCGTCGTTCCTCCGCAAGCCATCAAAGCCGAACCCGTGCCAAGTGCCACGCATGCAAGAAAGCTTGCAAAAAGCATTTTCTTTGCCTTGTTCATAAATCATCCTCCAAAAAAATTTATTTATACAAAACTGTGTTTGTATAGATTTATTATATCACGACTTTGTGTATCTGTCAAGCGTTTCTTGAAAAATCCTGTCATTTTTTTGTAAAACCGCAAAAAAACGGTCGTTTTAGCTTATGCCAAACGACCGTTTTTTGTGATTTTGTGATTGTATTATTCCGTCTTATCCGTAGCGACGTAATTACCGATATACTGCGGAATTACGCTCTTATACGACTTTGTGCCCGTACCTGCGGGGATAAGTTTACCGATAATAACGTTTTCTTTCAAGCCGACGAGGTAATCGCGTTTGGTGCGGATAGCCGCCTCCGTGAGCACTCTCGACGTTTCTTGGAAGGATGCCGCCGACAAGAAACTGTCGGTTGCAAGCGCGGCTTTGGTGATACCAAGAAGCACACGCTTTGCGAGCGCGGGCTTGCCGCCTGCTTTAAGCGCCTTGATGTTCTCGTCTTGGAACGTAACCATATCGACGAGCTCGCCGGGCAACAAATTCGTGTCGCCTGCGTTCTCGATACGCACTTTTTTCAGCATCTGACGGACGATAATTTCAACGTGCTTGTCGTTGATTTCAACGCCCTGCGAGCGGTAAACGGATTGTACCTGTTCAAGGATATAATCCTGCACGCCCTTGACGCCTTGAATACGCAAAATGTCCTGCGGGTATACGCTACCTGCGTTGAGCATAGTACCGGGCGCAACCTTGTCGCCGTTCTTGACTTTGATTTCGGCGTTGAAAGGCAGACTGTATTCTTTCTTGACCTCGCCCGTCGCCTCGTCGGTAACCTTGATGTGTTTCGAACCGTCGGAATCGTCGATATTGACGATACCGTCGACTTCGCAAAGCGTCGCACAGCCTTTGGGTTTACGCACTTCGAACAATTCCTCAACACGGGGCAAACCTTGCGTGATGTCGCCCGTCGCGGCGATACCGCCCGTGTGGAACGTTCTCATGGTCAACTGCGTACCGGGCTCGCCGATAGACTGCGCCGCAATCGTACCGACTGCCTCGCCCACCTGCACGGGAAGCGTCGTCGCCATGTTCTTGCCGTAGCATTTCGCGCATACGCCGTAACGCGAGGAGCAACCGAAGATACTGCGAATTGCGACCTCCGTGATACCTGCGCCCACGATTGCGTCCGCCTCTTTCTCGTCGATAAACGTGTTCATAGGCACGAGCACGTTCCCGTTTTCGTCCACCACGTCCTCTGCGGCAAATCTACCGAGAATACGCGATTTCAAGCCCTCGATTTCCTTGCCGACGGTGTCGTAAATCGCGCGGACCTTCATGCCCTGCGGTTTTCTGCCCGCACAGCAATCCTCTTCACGAACGATAATTTCATGCGATACGTCTACCAAACGGCGAGTCAAGTAACCGGAGTCTGCCGTCTTTAACGCGGTATCCGTCAAACCTTTACGGCCACCGTGCGAGGAGATGAAGTATTCGAGAACGGAAAGACCGTTTCTGAAACACGATTTAACGGGAACTTCGATTTTCTTACCTTGCGGGTTAACCATTAGACCACGCATACCTGCAAGCTGTTTAATTTGGTCGATAGAACCACGCGCGCCCGAGTCCGCCATCATCCAGATAGGATTGAATTTATCCTCTTCGCCTTGCTTTTTAAGGAGCGACGCCACCTTGTCGGTCGCCGCGTCCCATTGCGAGATAACCGCGCTGTATCTTTCTTCCTCGTTGAGCAAACCTCTTGCGTACTTTTTCGCAATCTTGCCCACTTCGTTTTCCGCGTTTTCAATGATTTCCTGCTTTTCTGCGGGGATTTTCATATCGAATACGGAAGTCGTGAGTGCCGCAAGCGTGGAGTATTTATAGCCGCGCTCTTTCATTGCGTCCAAAACGTAGGAGGCTTTGGGTGCTTTCCCCGTTCTGAACGACGCCTCGACGATACGCGACAAATGTTTCTTGCCGATTGCTCTTGCGTTTCCGATAAACTCGGTGTCGAGCTCTAACCGCAAATACGATTCGGGCGTTTCGCGTTTCACAAAGTCCAAATCCTGCGGCAAGCCATCGTTGTAAATCAAACGTCCGATAGTCGTTTTGATGACGCCCGAAACTTCGAGCTTACCCGTCTTTTCGTTACGGCGTACCACCGCGCTCTTAATCAGCGTTTCGCCTGCCTTGTTCTGCACAGGACAAACGTAAGGCAAAGGCAAATCCTCAAACTTGCCTTCGGGCAGTTCTACGACGCGTTTAATATACGCTTCGTCCTGCTCGTGCGCAACCTTGTTCTGATATGCCAAAATCGCCTCGTTTTCGGAGGAGTATACGGGCGGGATATACACCTCGCCGTCCTCGCGGGGACGTCCCTGCTCGTCGTATTTCTTGCCCTCTTCGCGGCGTTTGATGGTGAGATAATACGCACCGATAATCATATCCTGCGTGGGCGACATAACCGATTTACCGTCGGCGAGCTTCAAGATATTATTCGCCGAAAGCATCAAGAATCTTGCCTCTGCTTGCGCCTCCACGCTCAAAGGAAGATGCACAGCCATTTGGTCGCCGTCGAAGTCGGCGTTGAACGGTCCGCAGACGAGAGGCGAAATTTTAATCGCACGACCCTCAATCAAGACGGGCTCAAACGCCTGAATGGACAGACGGTGCAAGGTAGGCGCACGGTTCAAAAGCACGGGGTGGTCCTTGATAACGTCCTCTAATACGTTCCAAACCATATCCTTTGCCTTTTCAACGGCGCGCTTTGCGGTTTTAATGTTATGGCATTGCCCGCTCTCAACGAGCCGTTTCATAATGAACGGCTTGAACAACTCGATTGCCATTTCTTTGGGCAGACCGCATTGATAGATTTTAAGTTCAGGACCTACGACGATAACCGAACGACCGGAATAGTCGACACGCTTACCGAGCAAGTTCTGACGGAAACGACCCTGCTTACCGCGCAACATTGCGGACAGGGATTTCAAATCACGGTTCGACGGGCCGCTGAGCGCCTTGCCGCGTCTGCCGTTGTCAATCAACGCGTCCACCGCTTCTTGGAGCATACGCTTTTCGTTCTTGACAATCATTTCGGGCGCGCCGATTTCCATCATCTTCTTCAAGCGGTTATTGCGGTTAATCACTCTGCGGTACAAATCGTTCAAGTCGGAGGTAGCAAATCTACCGCCGTCGAGCTGTACCATAGGACGAATATCGGGCGGAATGACGGGAAGTACCGTCAAAATCATCCATTCGGGGCGGTTGCCGCTCTTTCTGAACGATTCAATGACTTCAAGACGTTTAATCGCCTTGATTGCCTTTTGTCCAAGCCCTTTGGGGTTGTTCGTGCCCTCTTCGAGCGCTTTCTTGCAAAGTTCTGCCTCTTTGTCCATATCGACTGCCATGAGCAGCTCGCGAATGGACTCCGCACCCATGCCGACCTTCAAGCCCGTAACGGAAGAATCGCCGTAACGCTCCTCGATTTCGCGGAGTTGCTTGTCGGTGATGACTTGTTTGTATTCGAGCTCCTCGACGCTACCAGGATTGATAACGACGTAGGAGGCGAAATAGATGACCTGTTCGAGCTGTTT
>JAFTKT010000125.1 GCA_017453145.1 Clostridia bacterium | reverse complement strand
TTTTTTGCGCTCGTTTACGTTTTGTAAATCTCCCGCAAAAAAGCCGCGTTCGCCTTGCCCTGCTCGCATCTTGCTCCGTTTTTATTCGCTCGATTTTATTTAGCGAAAAACGGGGCGCAGGACAGCGTTGAACCTGCGTTTTTTTGCGCTCGTTTACGTTTTGTAAATCTCCCGCAAAAAAGCCGCGTTCGCCTTGCCCTGCTCGCATCTTGCTCCGTTTTTATTCGTTCGATTTTATTTAGCGAAAAACGGGGGTACAGGACAGCGTTGAACTTGCGTTTCACGGCGTAGCCGTACATTGCCGATAGGTAAACATAAAAACAGGAGAAAAAGTTATGGAATTAACGAGAGAACAAAGGGCGGAAATCCTCATTCAAGCCCTGCCTTATATCCAAAAATACAACGACAAAATCGTTGTGGTGAAATACGGCGGCAACGCCATGATTAACGAGGAGCTCAAAGAGGCGGTCATGGGCGATTTGGTGCTGTTGTCGCTAATCGGCGTAAAAGTCGTGTTGGTACACGGCGGCGGTCCTGAAATTACCGAAATGCTGGGTAAAATCGGCAAAAAATCGGAGTTTATCGACGGCTTGCGCGTTACCGACAAAGAAACGGTCGAAGTCGTGCAAATGGTGCTTGCGGGGAAAGTAAATAAAAATCTCGTGGCGCTGTTACAGAACAAAGGCGGCAAGGCAATTGGGCTTTGCGGTATCGACGGGCATATGATTAAAGCCAAGCCCGCCGACAAAAAACTCGGCTACGTGGGCGAGATTACAGACGTCAACGTTGCACCCGTTTTAGACGTCTTGGAAATGGGATATATCCCCGTCGTATCGACAATCGGCTATGACGAACAGGGCAATTCCTATAACATCAACGCGGACACGGTCGCGGCTCGGCTCGCAGGCGAGCTCAAAGCGGAAAGTTTGATTTCCATGACGGATATTGTCGGCTTACTCCGCGACAAGGACGACCCGACGACCCTCATTCCCAAAGTCTACGTTTCCGACGCGCCCAAGCTCATGCGCGACGGCGTGATTAGCGGGGGTATGATACCCAAAGTCAACTGTTGCATTGAGGCGATTCGTCGCGGCGTGAAAAAGGTGTTCATTATCGACGGGCGCATACCCCATTCCATTTTAATCGAAACGCTGACGGACGAAGGTGTGGGCACAATGTTCGTTTCGGGAAACCATATTTGAGGCGAGAGGACGGTAAAAGCGGAATGAAAGAAAAAATAAATTGGAAAAGGGAACTTGGGCAAATCGGATTGCTTTTAGCGGCGTGTTTGATGGGAGCGTTCGGTATGCACGTGTTCGTCTATCCGTCTGGCTTTGCGCCTATGGGCATAGACGGGATTGCGACCATGCTCCAAGAAATTACGCACGTGAACGCAGGTATCTATACGATTGCGTTGAATATACCGCTTTTTATACTTGCTTGGATTATTCTGAAAAAACGTTACGTGATTTATACGATTGTGTTTATCGTGATTACCTCGCTTTTGTTGATTGTCTTGGAAAAAATACAGATGTGGCAATACATAACCCAAACGGATAAGCTGATAGCCGCGCTGTTTTCGGGAATTATGCTCGGTGTTCGCACGGGCGTTATGATTAAGATAGGCGGTAGCGCGGGCGGTGCGGATATTATTGCATGTTGCGTACAGGCGAAAAAGCCTTATGGCAACGTCGAGAGACTGATAAGCTTGATTTGTTATGCGATTATGGGTTTGTCCTATTTCGTGTATCAGGATATGAACTGTATATTGCTTTCCGTCGTACAACTGATTGTGTTTGAACGCGTTATGGCGGGCGTACTTTCGCCGACGCGGAACGCTACGGAGGTCAAAATTGTTACCAAAACCCCCGAACTGCTCAAAGAGGACATTATTTTCAATTTGAAACACGGTGCAACGGTTGTGGAAAGTCGCGGTATGTACACCGACGGGGAAAGCTCGATTGTGTATTCGGTCATTAACAACAGACAACTACCCGAATTTATGAAAATTATCAAAAAATACCCCGATACGTTCGTATATTACAGCGACGTTAAGGGTGTCTACGGAAATTTCCGTTGGAAAAAAGACGATATAGCGAAATAAAGGAAAGAATTATGGACGTCAAACAGATAGACAAAGAATACGTTGCAAATACTTACGCGCGTTTCCCGTTGCAGCTCGTGCGCGGCAAAGGCTCTCTCGTCTATGACGAAACGGGCAAGGAATATATCGACTTGGGCACGGGTATTGCCGTGAACGGGTTCGGCGTAGGCGACGAGGCGTGGAAGAACGCCGTGATGGCGCAATTAGATAAAATTCAACACACTTCGAACTTATATTACAGCGAGCCGTGCGCGTTGCTTGCCAAAACGCTCTGTGAAAAGACGGGTATGAAAAAGGTCTTTTTCTCCAATTCAGGCGCGGAGGCGAACGAATGCGCGATTAAGGCGGCGAGAAAATACGGCGAGTTGACGGGCGGCAAAGAGCGCAACGTTATCGTAACCTTAAAAAACAGCTTTCACGGCCGCACAATCACCACCCTCTCCGCGACGGGACAGGACGTATTCCACGAGCATTTCACGCCCATGACGGCAGGGTTCGTGCACGCGGCGGCGAACGATTTCTCGGAAATGCAAACGCTTGTAAAATCAAATAACTGCTGTGGTATTATGATAGAACTCGTGCAGGGCGAGGGCGGCGTAACCGCACTCG
>JAFTKT010000124.1 GCA_017453145.1 Clostridia bacterium | reverse complement strand
TTTGTCATTTTTAACGCTCTTTTTCACTTCTTTTACACGGATTTTTAGAAAATCTTTTTCTTCTGTCATAAGCGGATAATACAAGTCCTTGCCTGTTTTCGCCTGTATTTTTCCGTCGCATAAAGAAAATACCTCTTCCGCGCCGACGATTTTTTCAAGCCTATACGCGCCAAACGCGTCGTCGAGTAATTTTATAGAGCGTTCATACGTTGTCGGACAGCTCAACACGGTGCATACAAGCGTCATTTTATCACGCGTCGCCGCTGAAACCAAGCACCGTCCCGCCTCTTTCGTGTAGCCTGTCTTGACGCCGACCGCGCCCTCGTAGAGCGATAACATTTTGTTTTTGTTTCTCCAACCACGCGGCTCGTAATATCTGGTTGCAACCATTTCACGAAACACGGGATTGTGCATCGCATAGCAAGTGATTAGCGACAAATCGCGCGCCGTCGTGTAATGATTTATCGACGGCAAGCCGTGTGGATTTGCAAAACGGCTATCAATTGCGCCCGCTTTTTGCGCCGTTTCGTTCATTTTCGAAGAAAAATTTCGGATACTGCCGCTACAATGCAACGCAAGCGCAACTGCGCAATCGTTCCCTGAACGGAGCATTAAGCCGTATAATAACTCCTCAACGGAATAGCAATCCCCTGCTTTGAGATACACGGACGAACCCTCGACCCCTGCGGCTTGTGCGGGGATTTCAACGCTTTCCTGTAAATTGCCGCAACACTCTAAAACGGTTGTCGCCGTCAAGATTTTCGTCGTGCTCGCCATAGGCAAGCGTATATCGCCACGCGATTCGTATAAAACGCGTCGGCTGCTTAATTCCATTACACATTCCGCTTTTGCGCCCACGTAATTCTCTGCCCTCACGCGCACGGGCGCGATAATTGCACCCGTACAAAAATACGCCGCAACCGATATAGCGGCTAAACGTTTCGTCCATTTCTTCATTTCAAATTTATCAATCCTTTGCCATTACGTCGCGTAAAATTTCCCCCGCACGCTCAATGAGGTTGTCAAGCGGTTCTTCCGCAACCCGTAAAATACGGCAGGTTTTTCCGTCGTCTATAATAAAGCCCATAGGTTTCATACTAATTACTGCGCCGCTACCGCCTGCAAACGGCATTGAATCCGTTTGCTTGACGACTTTAACGTCGCCGTATTCGCCACCACCCGATAAATTTCCCATTGTGATTTTGGAAAAGGGAATGACTTGGAACCCGCTCGACGTTACAATCGGTTTGCCCATTACGGTATTCACGTCGGCAAGTACGTCGAGATTTGTAATTGAAGAATCGATTAGTTCGTTGATTTTTTCTTTGTTTTCTGCCATAAAATAATGATTTTCTCCTTTAAGAATTTGAACAATGCGCAAAGCATCATAAACAGGTTAAAATAGGCAACAATTCGAAAGGATACGCGCAAAACGTCGCCGTCGGTGAGCCATAAATTATTTTCAATTTTTTCTTCTTTTCCGCCGAGCAAGAAAAATACGATTCGTAGCACCGTTTGGGCAAACGATACGGGAAGTAAATATTCCGCGCCCGTTTCCGTCGTGAGCGTAAAAGCGACCAAACGAAAGCCTCTGACAAAGGAAAAACGTTTGCGCTCGTTATCCATATCCGCATACGGAATTAAAATCGCCTTTTGGGGAGAGATATGCAACGCTATCCCGCCCCGATACGTCGCGGCATACCCACCGATAATTTTGAACGTATTATATAAAAACAGAGCAAAACCGAGCTTTCTTCGGTTCATATCGTAATGCGCGTCCGCCTGTACGATTATCGGCGTAAAAAGTAAAAACGCCGCAATCAATATCCAAAGCAGCGCATATAAAATCAACCTGCCCATATCAACAATATGGGCAGGTTGGTTGAAAGTATGTAATTTTTATTGAATTTTAATAATGCCGTCCTCAATATCTTTCAAAAAATCAGGCAACTCGAAACCGTCCGTTTCCTTGTTTTCAGACGACTCGGAAACCGTTTGCACGTCCTCTTCGAAATCGGAGTCGGCATTCGGGTCGTATTCGTCCTTTTCATATAAATAACTGCTTTCCTGCGTCGTAAGCGTAGCGTTAATCTCGGCAATCCTTTTCATCAGCTCGTCGTAGTCGGGCAACTCGGAAAGCGATTTCAACTTAAAGCGTTTCAAGAAATTATCCGTAGTCGCGTATTCGACGGGTTTTCCGGGCGTATCCTTTCTGCCGCAGGGATAAATCATATCCAAGCTCAACAACGTTTGAATCGCATAGTCGCTGTTCACGCCGCGCACATTTTCCAGCTCGGTGCGGGTAATCGGCTGTTTATACGCAATAATCGCCGCGCATTCCAAAATCGTGCGCGTGAATTCCTTTTCACGTATCGGCGTGAGTACCAACGAAACGGGTTCTTTATAATCGGGGTTGGTGGCAAACTGCACTTTATGATTAAACCGCAATAAACGTATTCCGCAATCGCCCGTATATTTCTTTTCAAGTTTTGCAATCGCCTCGTCCGCTTGGCGTTTGTTAATATCAAGCTTTTCACGTAAAAAATCGATAGGTACGGCGTCGCCCGACGCAAATAAAGTCGCCTCAATTATATTCGTCAATTTCTCCAATGTCTTCGTCCTCACTTCTTTCAGGATTTTTTCTAATCGTTATCGTGGAAAACAGTTCTTCCTGTTCCACGAGAATGAATTGATGTTTCAAAAGCTCCAACAGCGCTTGAAAGGTCGTAACCACTTCGGGCGTCGTAGAATCGCTATCGAACAGCTCCTCAAACTGCATTTGTTCTTTCGCCCCTACTCTTTCGCGAATATGTTTGATTTTGTCGCGGACGGTATACGTATCTTTGGGGATTTGCCGAGCGGTCGGCGCGTCTTTTTTCTTCGTTTCCAGCCGCAGCATCATTTTCGTGAACGCTTGCATTAAGCCGTCAAGCGTCATATCCGTATATTGCACCTGCACGGCAGAATATTCCTTGTCCGGCTCTTTGAATATGTAACCGACCGTTTCGCGTTCTTTGAGCTTTTTCGCCGTCTGGTATTCTTCCAGCGCTTGAATAAGCTCCTGTTCGGGATTGTAGCCGCCCTCGAAATCGTCGTCGACGCCTTGCTCGTCCCCCCATTCGTCCTCAAACGCGGGCACTAAACTCCTTGCCTTTATGTCGATAATCGTTGCGGCAATATTCAAATATTCGCTCGCCTTTTCCATATCCAAATACGGCAAACCTTTCATATACGACAAGAACTGTTCGGTAACCTGCGACACGAATATATCCTTGATTTCGATTTCTTCTTGCTTGATGAGATGTAACAGCAAATCAAGCGGGCCTTCGAAATTGTCGAGCACCGTCGTGTAATCGACTTCCGTCTCGAAATTTTTCACCGATTCGACGGTAAGCTTTTCTTTATCCATTCCCTTCTCCTAACAAACTCTACTCAATTTTTCTTTTCCAAATGCGCGGGAATCACGTCGTTACGCGTTAAATCCGCATACGTCTGCGGTCGCACGATATATTCCGCTTTTCCGTCTTTGACGAGCACGCAAGGCGGGATTAAATTACGGTTATAATTCATCGCCATTGCGTAGTTATACGCGCCCGTCGAAAGCACGGCGAGAATATCCCCGCTCTCTGCTTTCGGCAGATTGACGTTCACGGCAATCAAATCCCCGCTTTCACAGCATTTGCCGGCAATCGAAACGATTTCCGTCGGCTCGTCCAACGCACGGTTGGCAAGTAGCGGCGTGTATTTCGATTGATAAAGCGCGTAACGCGGATTATCGAACATCCCCCCGTCTACCGCCACGTAGGTTCTAACACTCGGGATTTCTTTAATCGCTCCGACGGTATAAAGCGTAATGCCCGCTTCTCCAACTATCGAGCGACCCGGCTCAATCAATAAATACGGCAAATCCAAATTCTTTTCTTGCGCTTTGCGCTCTACCGCCTCTATCAGCGCCTCTAAATACTCGGCGTAGCCTGCGGGAGAAATCTTTTTATCTTCGTCGGTATACCAAACCCCAAACCCACCGCCGAGATTGAGCGTTTTGGTAACAAATCCAAGCTTTTCTTTAAGACTTGCGGCAAAATCTATACATTTTTCCGCCGCAAGCACGAACGACTGCTTTTCAAAAATCTGCGAACCGATATGACAATGGTAACCGTCGAGCCGTACGTTCTTTTTCGTAAGCGCATAGGCAACCGCTTTCTCCGCCGTTCCGTTTTGAATGGAAAACCCGAATTTACTGTCCGTTGTTGCCGTTTGCACGAACGCATGCGTATGCGCCTCAACGCCGGGATTGATGCGGAGCAGGATTTTTTGTTTGAGGCCACGTTTTTCCGCCTCTCTGTCAATCTTATCGATTTCGGAATAGGAATCGGCAACAATACATCCGATTTTTGCGTCTAACGCTTCGCCAATTTCGTAGTCTAATTTATTATTCCCGTGCATATAAATGCGTTCGGCGGGAAACCCCGCTTGGAGCGCAGTATACAGCTCGCCGCCCGAAACGACGTCGACACCGATATTTTCCTCGTCCGCTATCCTATAAATCGCCTTGCAGGAAAAGGCTTTCGAGGCATATAAAACAAGCCCTTTGCCCGCGTATTTTTTAGCGAGCGTATCCCGATAAACGGACATCATTTGGCGAATATACGACTCGTCGAACACGTATAAGGGCGTACCGAACGTTTTAGCGAGCTTTACGCAATCCGCACCGCCAATTTCCAAATGCCCTTTTTCGTTAATTTTCAAGGTTTCTCTACCGTTCATCATCCGTTTTTCCTTTATAAGACTTGATAATATTTTACCAAATTTCAACCGAAAAAGCAAGGGTTGAAAGGCTGATTTCATGAAAAAAACCGCCCTTACGCTATTTTTTTTCGTAAAGACGGTTTTTTACCCTTTATCACTACGGTTTATCTTGCATTCCAGCCCCGCGCAACGTCGCCAAATCTATCGAAGAAATTCGCTTTTTGCACGTCCTGCATGGCAACTAGCGCCACTCTGTCCGTTTCAACGTTATCTTTGTAAACGACTATTTCTCCAACCCGCTCGCCGCGACGTATCGGCGCGCGCAAATCGTCGATTGTCGTTTCCATCGTAACGTTCGCTTTTTCGCCGCGTTTGGAAAAGGTATATGCCGAACGTTCAGGTGCAACGGCAAGCTTTTTCTCCTTTCCGCCGTTCACGAATGCGCTTGTATCAAGCGGCACGTTCGCCTCTACAATCGGCGTCGTAACGTAGTTAGCGAATGCATAATCAAACATTGTCCGCACGTCGTCAAAGCGGTTTTGGCTCGTTTCCTCACCGATTACGACGGAAATCACGCGCGTGTTCGCGCGCTTTGCCGTTGCGGCAAGACAAAAACCCGCTTGGTTGGTAAATCCCGTTTTCCCCCCGTCGCAACCGTCGTAGAAACGCACAAGCTTATTCGTGTTGGTTATCTCCGTATAACGGCCTTTGGGATGATTGAATTTATCCAGCCAGACCTTTCCAAACTGATAATATTCTTCGTTCGAAAGCAACTCTTTAAGCATAATCGCGACGTCTTTTGCACACGAATATTGCGGCTCTTTGGGTAAACCCGTACAGTTTGAGAAAAGCGTATCGTTTGCACCGAGCTCTTTTGCTTTTTCATTCATTCGCTCGGTAAATACCGCCTCACTCCCTGCAATTTTTTCCGCAAGCGCAACACAGCTGTCGTTCGCCGAGCATACGACGATACTTTTTATCAATTCCTTGACAGGATACTGCGCATTCGCCTCTAAAAATACCTGCGAACCGCCCATTGCCGCCGCGCGTTCGCTAACCGTCAGGCTTTCCTCCATAGAAAGTGCCCCCGATTTTATCGCGTCAAAAGACAAAATTAAGGTCATAATTTTACACATACTTGCAATCGGCAAATGCTCTTTTTCGTTTTGCGCAAACATTACCGTACCCGTTGCATAATCAGTCAAATAAGCTGATTTTGCACGAATTTGTAAATTTTCTTGCGATTTTTGGGTTTTTGTGGTTTGTACGGTTTGTACGGTTTGCGACAGAGTTTGCGTTTTGACACTCTCCGCACTTGCATAATTTGTATGCGCAGGCAATATCCTCGCGCTACCCGATAAAGCAACCGTCAATGCCGCCGTCATCAATAATCCCGTTATTTTTTTCATATTCATCCCTCCGATTTTTTAGTATTATGCCTGACATTATAATTATGTTATGTCTAGCAATATAATTATGCGTGGCATAGTTTGCCTATTCGCGTAACATTGTCTGTATATCTATGCCGTAGCCACGCGTTGGGTCGTTCAAAAAAACGTGCGTGATTGCACCGATTAATTTTCCGTTCTGCAAAATGGGACTGCCGCTCATCCCCTGCACAATACCGCCCGTTTCGTCAATCAATTTTTCGTCCGTGATTTTTACCACGTAGTTTTTGTTTTCTTTATTGCCTTTGTCCACTTTCACGATTTCGATTTCGTAGCGTTGCGGTTGAACGCCACTCACCGTAGAATAGATATAGGCACTACCCGGTCGCACGTCTTGCGAGCTAGCTACCGCACTCATCAATTCGTCTGTTTGAAAGGTATCGGAAACCGTGCCGAAAATGCCGCATTCGCACAGTTTTTCTGCATTTCCGAGCGTTTTATTGCTTAAAAACATACCGCGCAGTTCGCCTGCCTTACCGCGCACACCTTTGCTAATTCCTACAATATTACATTCGTACACAACGCCGTTGGAAATCGTCAGTTGACGTTTGTTTTCATTTTCGACAGAATGGCCGAGCGAGCCGAAACGACCGTTCGACCTATCAATGTACGTAACTGTTCCGATTCCCGAAACGCTATCGCGAGCTAATACACCGATTTTGTAGCGTCCCGTCGCCTTATCCATAACAGGTTGAACCACCACTAAAAGCGTTTCCCCGTGCCGCTCAATTTCTATTTCCAAGCTTTTTCCACGACTTTTATCTATAATTTCATTTAATTGCGCTATCGTTTCTATGGAAATCCCGCCAACCTTTTCAATTTTATCCCCTGCGCGCAAGCCCGCCTTTAAGGCAGGAGAAACAGCGCACGTTGCCGTCATCACTTCACACAGACCGATGATTTGCGCACCGCCTGCTTGTAACGTAAAGCCCGCAGACATACCGCCTACGTAGACAATGCTTTCCGCCGCATGCGCCGTTACCGACGTTCCAACGCCGCTAAACGATACGGAGGCAAGCATCGCCCCCAAAACAAAAACACTCCACTTGCGCATAAATCCCTCCGTTACCAGATAATTTGCGCAAATAGAGCGTTTCTATTCCGTTTTATTTACAAAAAAGACAAAATGAAATTATCAAGATATGCCTTTTTTGTATTCTTTTGCCTGTTTCAATAACTCTTCCGCATGTTTCAAAGCAAACTCGTCGCCAGCGCCGCCACCCAGCAAACGCACAAGTTCCAAACGCTTCGCATTTTCATCCAGAGCAAAGACGTGTGTACGCGTTTTTCCATTCTCTTCACTTTTCTCAATCAAGTATTCAAAATCACTCATTGCGGCAATCTGCGCCAAATGCGACACTGCGATAATTTGCGTAGACGCGGCAATTTTTGCAAGCTTTTCTCCCACAACTTTCGCCGTTTTTCCGCTTATTCCCGCGTCAATCTCGTCGAAAATATACGTAGATATTTGATTTACGTCGGAAAGCTGGGTTTTAATCGCCAACATAAAGCGGCTCATTTCCCCGCCGCTGATAATTTTTCCAAGCGGTTTCATAGGCTCGCCCGCGTTCGCCGAGAACAAAAAGCAAATTTCGTCCAAGCCGTTTACCGTTGCACGCGGCGCGTCCGTCTCTTCATACGGAGCAAAATCAATCGCAAACTGCGCATGTGGAATATTCAGCGTTTTCAATTCTTCCGTTACGCGAGCGCAAAACTTGAACCCTTCGTCTTTCCGCAACGTCGTCATTTCCTTGCAAAGCCCGTAAATTTTTCTTAACAATTTTTCCCGTTCCGCCGTTAACGCCGCATACTGCCCCTCACAATCGGACAACAGCTCGTATTCGGCTTTAATCTTTGCTAAATACTCGTCGATTTCTTGCTTGCCTGCGCCGTATTTACGTTTCAAACCTCGAATAGCATCCAAACGTTTTTCCGTTTCTTCCGCCTCGTTTTCGTCGAAATAGAGCTCGTCCGCAAAATCCGTTAACGTTTCCGAAACGTCCTCCGTTTCCATCGCTACGTTTTCAAGCTTTTCAAGCACCTGCGCATACGTTTCGTCTAATTTGGATACCGTCGAAACTGCGCGGCTCGCCACGCGCAAAGCGTCTAACGCGCCAGCTTCCCCCGACAACGCATCCGACGCCGTTTTTATAGCAGTGATAATTTTTTCAAGATTGGCGATTTTATTGCGTTTGACGAGCAATTCTTCTTCCTCGCCCTCTTTTATATCGACCGTTTCAATTTCTTCAATCTGAAACGCAAGCACGTCTATTCTTCTGCCGCGCTCCTTTTCGTCGCCGCCAAGCATTGCAATACGTTCTTCTGTTTCCCGTTTTCTTTTCAGAAGTTCGGAAAGCGCGGTTTTCTTTTCCGCGAGCGCCGAACCCACCACGCCGTCAAGCGTTTTGAGCTGATTGCTTTCTTTTAGCAAAAAGAAATGCTCGCTCTGTCCGTGCACGTCAACGAGCGAATCGGTAACCGTGCGGAGCATAGCCGCAGTAACGGTGTTTCCGTTGATTTTTATGGCGTTTTTACCGTTTTCGGCGTATTTACGGGATATAATCACTTCGCCGTCCGAGTCAATATCCATTTCACGGAGAAGCTCCACCGCTTTCGACGTTTCAGGAATTAAAAATTCCGCTTTTACCAAACATTCCGTTTCGCCGTAGCGAATCATGGACCTATCCGCTTTTGCGCCCAGCACAAAATTCACGGAATCGAGAATAACCGATTTTCCCGCACCTGTTTCCCCTGATAACACGTTTAACCCTTCGCCAAAAGATATTTCCGCGTTTTCAATCAAGGCTACGTTTTTAATAATCAGTTTCGAAAGCATTGTTCTCCATTCACTCTCCGTCAACGCATAAAACCGTTGATTTTTTCCACGACAAACGCCGCGTGTTCCGTCGTATCGCAAACAATTAAAAGGGTATCGTCGCCCGCAACCGAGCCGACGATTTCTCCGTAATTGAGTTTATCTACGACCGCACCCGCGTTTGCGCCGTTGCCTGCAAGCGTTTTCACGACCACTAAATTTTGCGCCGCGCGAACGGACACAACGCAATCGCAAAACAAACTCTTCATTTTCGGAGAAATCTCACTTTCTCCGTCGTTGATATACGCATAGCGGTATTTTTTTCCTATTCCCGCCACCTTAAAAAGGTGCAAATCACGAATATCACGCGAAATCGTCGCTTGCGTAACGACTAAATTACGCGATTGCAATTCCGCGCAAAGCTCCTCTTGCGTTTCAATCTCTTTCGTTGAAATAATTTCTAAAATTTTGGCGTGTCTTGCCGAACGTAACATTTTCCTCTTTCTCCTTATCCTTTGTTTTATTCGTTCAATTTATTTCTAACCTTTGCAAAAAAGTCGGAATTATCCCGCACGGGAAAATCCGCCGTAAACGGTGCTTTGCGCACGAATACCGTCGCATTTTCAGGCAACGCGCAAAGCGACAAACCGTCCGTCGAAAGAATTGCTTTGCCTCGCATAATACGCAATGCAAATTCTTCCGTATCCGAAAAGACAATCGGGCGCGTGCGCATAGAAAACGCGCAAACGGGCGTCAGCATCACAACGGGTACTTCGGGCGTTAAAATCGCACCGCCCGCCGAAAGCGAATACGCCGTTGAGCCTGTCGGCGTGCACAACAACAGACCATCGCCTGAAATCACGTCTGAACCTTCTTTGGAATGAACCTGTACGCGTAGAATTTGTGGAGATTTTACCGCAGAAAGGCTGGAATCGCGTTGTAACGCCACTTCATTGAGCGCATAAAAACACTTGCCCGCAATTTCAACCTCTAAAACCGTGCGTTTTAATATTCGACAAGTCCCTTTCTCGATTTGGGACAACAACTCGGCAATCTTTTCGCGTTCGTCCTTTTCGTATTCTGTTAAAAAACCGAGATTTCCGTAGTTAATTCCGACAATCTTGACCCCGTTTTGGGCGGCAGGAACGGCAGAGTGTAAAATCGCACCGTCGCCGCCAAGTACAATCACAAGTTCTACGCCTTGTATTTCCTGCGGCGTGGTAAATAACTGCGTTTCATAGCCGAGCGAGCGCAAAAAGCCGACGAAATTGTCTATCGTCTTTTGTGTTTTTACCTTTGAAATTTTGCCCAAAACTCCGATTTTCATCTTTTCTCCAAGCGTATAATCATTCACGTTCTTTTAAGAACTTTTTGACCGTTTCCAAAATTTGCGCAACCGCAACGCTCTTTTCTTTTTGAGGTTTTATATGTAGTATATACTCTATATTCTTGCCCTTTCTTAAAGGCGCGTTGACAATCCCAAAAGGATACAAATCGCAATCCAACGCGTAGCCGAGCACCTTTTTTACAATATCCGCATGCGCGCCTGTGTGCACGATACCGCTTTTCCCGATATTTTTCTTTTCGCATTCAAACTGCGGTTTTATCAACACGAAAGCGTCGCCACTATCCCCCAAAATACTCTTTATCGCAGGAAAAATCAATCGCAAGGAGATAAAGCTGACGTCGGTAACCACACAATCGATTTTATCTAAAAAATGCTCCGCCGACAAATACCGCGCGTTGGTGTTCTCCATTCGAACGATTTTTTCGCTTTTCATCAGCGATTCATGCAATAGGCTTTCCCCAACGTCTACGGCGTATATTTTTGCCGCGCCGTTTTGTAACAGACAATCGGTGAAACCGCCCGTACTCGCGCCCAAATCCACGAATACTTTATTTTCGCAAGAATAATCGAACGTTTTGAGCGCACGCGAAAGCTTATATCCGCCGTTTGACACAAAACTTTCTTCCTCGCTCAAAAATACAAACTCGTCCGTTTCCCGAACTTCATCCTTTGCACGGAGCGCGACGCCGCCAACCAACACTAAACCCTTTTCAAGCGCTTGCGCCGCTTTGGTGCGCGAGCCGTATTTTTCAGCAAAAAATTTATCCGCTCTCATTGCAATATTCCCAAAATATACGCCTCGATTTGCTCACAATCGACCCCGTATTCTTTTTGCAAAGCGCAAACGCCGCCCTGCGGAATAAATTCGTCGCGATAAGCGAAATTCTTGATTGTCCACGTTTTTTTAAGCCGCACCGCCTCGCCGTCAAGCATTGCGCCAAAGCCGCCCAAGAACACGTTGTCCTCAACGGTTATCACATGTTCGCCGTCAAGCCCACGCAACAGCTCCACATCGAGCGGTTTTACGAAACGGGCATTTACAACGTCGAACGATTTTCCTTGCTTTTCTAAATTTTTAAGCACTTTCATCGCCAAAATCAAGCATCTTTCGCCGCTTGCAATCAACGTTACTCTCGCATGTTTCTTCCCGTCAACACGGTGTAAATACTCCCATTCCCCTAGTTTCATCGGCTTGTCCGAGCCCTCAAAAAGCACTTTACCTGCACGCGGATAGCGAATGGCGAGCGGGTGCGGATACGTCGCGCTAAATTCGAGCATCTTCTTCAATTCTTCCGTATCTTTTGGCACGGCAACCGTTAAATTCGGAATTAAGGACAAATAGGACAAATCGAAAACGCCCTGATGCGTTTCACCGTCCGCTCCTGAAATCCCCGCTCTGTCAATACAAAACGTAACGGGTAAATCCTGCGCGCAAACGTCGTGGATAATCTCGTCGAACGCACGCTGTAAAAAGGTGGAATATATCGCGTAATACGGTTTCAAGCCGCCTGCCGACATTGCTGCGCAAAGCACGGAGGCGTTTTCCTCACAAATACCGACATCGAACGCGCGCTCGGGATAGTTTGCAAAGAACTCGGCAAGCCCCAACGCCTCTTTCATTGCCGCTGACACGACGGTTATTTTCCCGTCATTCTTTGCAAGCGAACAAAGCGTTTCTCCAAGTACTTCGGAATATTCCTTGTCTTTGGGCGAACCTACGGGCGGCACGCCGTGCGTATTCGTCGGATGCTCTTCGCTGAATTCGTAACCTTTTCCTTTTTTCGTCGCGATATGCAACAACACCGATTGCGTGTTCAAAAGCGTTTTCGCCTCGTCCACCGCCTCTAACATTTCTTCTAAATCGTTGCCGTTTTTCACGCCGATATATTTCAGCCCAAAATTTTCCAGCAATTTCACGTTCTCCGCTCTGCCGTTTTGCTTGATTTGCGCGAGCATATCGTGCATACCGCCTACCGTCGGTGAAATGGACATGTCGTTGTCATTCAAGACAATAAGTATTTTGACGTTCAAAATTTTTAAGCTGCAAAGCGCCTCGTAGACAAGCCCGTTATTAAACGAGCCGTCGCCGATATACGCAATCACCGCGCCGCTTTTACCTGTAAGCTCTTGCGCTTTGGCAAGCCCTATCGCCGCTGAAACGGACGTTCCTGCGTGTCCTGTGTCGTAGCAATCGTATTCGCTTTCCTTACGCTTGGGAAAGCCAGAAATACCGCCTGCCGAGCGGAGGGTGGAAAACCTATCCAAACGCCCGCTTAACAGCTTGTAGGCATAGCATTGATGTCCAACGTCGAATATAATCTTGTCGCGGGGAAAATCAAACGCATAAAAGAGAGCGACGGTCGATTCCACCGCGCCCAAATTCGACGCGAGATGTCCACCGCATTGCATAACCGTTTCGTAAATTACCCGACGCAGTTCGTCGCACAAAACGTTCAATTCCTCTTTCGAGCATTTTTTGACCGATTCAGGTCGCAGAGCCTTTAACATAAGCACTCCCCGTCTATTTACTGCGCGCTAACACGTAGTCTATTAAATCACTTAAAAATTGCACGTCGCCGTCAATGCCTTCGAGCACCGCATGACAATCCTTTGCGCACATATCCGCACGGATTTTAGCCCCCTCTAAACCGTATAAACGCACGCAAGTCAATTTATTCTCCGTTTCATCCTTTCCAAGCGTTTTGCCGAGCTTATCGAACTCTCCCGTTACGTCTAAAATATCGTCCGTCATTTGAAAGAGCACGCCAAGTAATTTTCCAAACCGTTCAAAGGGTAAATACCGTTTATCGTCGCTCAACAAGCTCGCGAGCATGACGGGTGCGAGCAAAAGCTTGCCCGTTTTATGTTCGTAAATATATTCGAGCTCCGTTTCCGTCGGCTCATTGGTAGAACTTGAACTTGCCAAATCGGCGGACTGCCCTGCAATCATGCCGTAAGCCCCTGCACATTCGTTCAAAAATTGCGAGGCAAGCACCTGTTTTTCCCCTTTCAAACATTCGGTAAAGCAAATGGCATAAGCCTCGTTCAACAGCGCGTCGCCCGCCAAAATCGCATTCGCCTCCCCAAACGCTTTATGGCAAGAGGGTTTACCGCGACGGAAATCGTCGTTGTCCATTGCAGGCAAATCGTCGTGGATAAGCGAATAGGTATGAATCATTTCCAGCGCAAGCGCAAACGGCAAAATCTCTTCCGCCGCAACCCCCGCTACGTCCGCACAGGCAAGCGCTAAAACGGGTCGAATACGCTTTCCACCGCTTTGCAAGCTATATTTCATACTTTCGCCCAAAATTTCGGGCTTGGTATGCAATTTCGCCGCATAGCCGTTCAAATAGTTTTCAAATGTCGAAAGATAGCTTTCGTAACGAAGATTAAAATCGGTCAATCTTTTTTACTCCTTCAACGTTGCAAGATAGGTATTATACATTAGCATAGTAATCGTCATAGGACCTACGCCGCCCGGTACGGGGGTAATCAGCGAGGTTTTGTCCTTGACGTTTTCAAAATCCACGTCGCCGCAAAGCTTACCGTTTGCGTCGCGGTTAATCCCGACGTCAATCACGACCGCGCCTTGTTTTATCATATCCGCCGTAACGAATTTCGCTTTACCGACGGCGGAAATCAATATATCCGCGTTTTTGCATATTTCTTGCAAATTTTTCGTTCGGCTATGACATATCGTAACGGTGGCGTTGGCATTGAGCAATAACATTGCCATAGGCTTGCCCACCGTATCGCTACGACCGAGCACGACGGCGTGTTTGCCCGAAAGCGCTACCCCCTCGCTCTCTAAAATTTTCATAACCCCGCTCGGCGTGCAAGCCGCGACCCGTTCTTTATGCAAAGTCAAAAGCCCGAGATTTTGCGCGGAAAATCCGTCGACGTCCTTTTCAAAGGGTACGCGCGCCATAGCCGATTCCGTATTCAGGTGCGCAGGCAACGGCAGCTGTAATAAAATACCGTTCACGTCGTTATTATGGGCAAGCTCGTCCAAAAGGTTTTCCACCTCTGCCTGCGTTGCGGTTGCCGGCAATTCATAGGCATAGGAGCGAATACCGAGCTCACCGCAAGCCTTGATTTTATTGCGGACGTAAATTTGTGAGGCGGGGTCGTTGCCCACAATCACAACGGCAAGTCCGGGCGCTTTGTCAAGCTGTGCGATTTTTTCTTTCAGCTCCGCGCGAATTTTTGTCGCAAGCGCTTTCCCGTCAACAATCTTCATTCGTTTCTTCCGCCTTTTTATTGATAACGCCTGAAAGTACGCCGTTTACGAAATCGGCGCTTTTCTCCGTTGAATATTTCCGCGCAAGCCCCGTCGCTTCGGATACGGACACAACGGGCGGTATTTCATGGAAATAACGTATTTCCGCCATAGCAATCAAGAGAATACTCTTATCCGTCGGATTGATACGGTTTTCCATATAATGATGGCACGCGTCCTCAATCCCCGCAATCAGCTCTGCGCGGTGCGTTTCGACCGTTTCGATTAAGGCATCGGCGAAGTGTATATCCTCTTCCTTTTCAAGCTTAAAACGCTTGAAAACCTTTTTTTTCAAGACCTCGACGAAATCGGTGTTAAATTGTTTGGCAAAGATAATATTCAAAGCCGCTTCTCTGGCTGCATTTCTCATACTGACGCTCCGTATAAACAGGCTGAAAACCCTCCGAATTTCGAAGGGTATTCGCCGTTATTTTTTCAGTTTTCTTCGTTTTGTTCCTCTTCTTCCTTTTCAGTCGGCTCTGCGCTCGGCGCATTTTCAAACACGACGTCTTGCACGTGTACGTCCACCGAAATCACCTTGTAGCGCGTCATATTCTCCACGCTTTGCTTGACCGATTGTTGAATACGATAAGCAAGTTCGGGAACGTTGTAGCCGTATTTGACGACGACGGAAACGTCTGCGTAGATGCCGTCCTTTTCAAGGTAGAGAGAAATCCCGCTTTTTTTGCCTTGCACGGGCAACGCGCCCTCTACTTCCGCAATCGCCAAAGCGACGATATTGTGCACAATTCCCGCGTTGTAAACGACTTTTCCGCTCTGATTATCTTTCGAGTTTAATCTGATGTTGAACATTCAAAAAGCTCTCCTTATATTCTCTCCATTCTATTATAGCACATCTTTTTGAATATTTCTACTGTTTTAACGAACTTTTCCTTTCTTTTTTTCAGCTTTTCTTATCAGCTTTCCGCATAGACGGGCATAATAATGATATTTCCCGCGACAATTCCCGTTTCGTTTTTCATCATATTGTAGATGGAAAGCGCCGTATCGTAATTGAGCTCGGAAGAATTGATAAAGACGTTGACGTTATCCGAATCGGTGGAAACCGCTACAACCGCGTCGGAAAAGCCGAGCGATTTGACCATATTTTCCAAAATCAGCTCCTGTTCCATTGCCGCAACGATTTCCATTTTCATTTCCGTCGCCGCCTCATACTTCTCGTCGCCTGCCTCGTAGAGCGCAATCACGCTATCAAGCTGAACAATCTCTTCGTTACGCGTCGAGGTACGTTCCGAACGGTAAGTGGTGAAATAATTCGCCGTCGTAACGCCGTCTGCCGAAGTCGTTTCCGTCGTGCTCGCCAGCACGAAATTGAACACCGCCGTTGCCGCAAGCAAGGCTACTAATGAGGACATGACTACAATTTTCTTTTTGTTTGACATAATTTTATCTCCTTTTTACTCTTTTTTCAAATAAATTTTAACCGATTTTTCTTCCGTGCCGAGCGCGGCGGCCACCGCCTCTCGCACGTTCATAACCACCTGCAAATCGTTTGCGCCCTCACACACGACGACTACGCTTTGCACGCCCTCTTCCGTTTCGCAAATCATAACGTCTGCCTTTCCGACCCCGTTGATTTCGCCCAACAAACGGCTTATCTTTTGTTCGTTTTCACTCCCTACCGTCGCGCTCAACGCCACGTCGTTATCGTCTGTGTAAAATATTTTCCAAGACGCAAACAGTAATATAAACGCGAGCGCGCACAAGAAAACAATTTCTTTCATTCGTCCGTTTATCCCGAGCCGCGTTTTTTGTTCTTTGTTATTCAATCATCACCTCGCTACAATAGTTTTTCGTCAGATACTCCCACATAACCGCTTTATCCTCCTCTCTTTCTTCCGTTTTTGTTTTTACGTGGACGGAAACGATTTTAATTTCGTCCTCCGCGTATTCAAAGTCAAATTTTACGCTCGTTTCCACGTTAAATTTATCTTCTAATTCTTTTTCCAACGCAAGCTCGGTAATCCGCACTCGCATTTCGCTATAATACTTTATGAAGTCCTCATCCGTTTGTATGACTGTTTGCGGAAAAATTGTTTGCAAATTCCCGTTTTTTTCGTCGAAATTCCCCGAAAGCAGATAATTTGGGATAGGCGCGACGATTGCCAGCAGGCAAACGGATTTTGCCACCGCCTTAATCACGCCCGAAGTTTTTCCCTCTGGGAGCACCGCCGTCAAAATCGCCGATAGCAACACCGTGCCGAACACACTCAATAAATACCCGTTCATAAAATTGCCTCCGACGAGGATACAATCATAACAATCGACAGAAAATATAAAAACGCCGTAAACAGCAAGCCCGCCGTGCAATAATGTAGATTATCCGCCGTTTCGCCCAAGAAATCGGAAATGCGACTGTCCCCGAACGGTTGCGTAATCGCCGCAGTCAAACGCAAGAGTAAATTTACGGACACAAGCAACACGACGGGCTCAAAGAGTACGGAAACCATTAAAAATATACTCATACTTCCCAGCGAATTTTTAATGAGAATACTTCCTGCCACCGCGAGGTCGAACCCACCCGACAAGAACCCGCCGACTATTGGAATTCCACTGCCGATTGCGTATTTTGCCGCCCGACGCACCACGCCGTCGTATACCGACGAAGTTAAGCCTTGCAAGGTAAAAAACAAACCGAATACGGAAATGCTTATGCCGATTATCCATTTATTAATGCTCTTAAAAAACGCGCCGAACTTGCTTATTTTAAGCTCTTTGGTGAGATTGCTTGCCATTGAAAACGCAATAATCGCAACGGAGAGCGGGAATACGACGGTATTTATCAAAGCCACGATTGTATTTGAGAAAAAGGCTACCGCCGGCCGACACATAGCGACAGATAACGTGCCGCCACTCGTCGCCATTAGCGTTAAAAGTAACGGATATACAATCTGCATTTGCGTTTGCATTTGCGCAACGCTACCGAAACATTTTTCGAAACATTCCGTCAATACCCCGATTAACGGAATGAGCGCGGCGGCGTAGCTAATTAAAAATATCATGCTTGCGGAAGTATTTGCGAGCGTACCGCTTTTTAACGTCGAAATAATCCCCGAAAGCAAGGCAATCGCCGCAATACAGGCAAAGGCGGGTAATATCGCTTTTACGTTTTCAAACAGCACCGCGACGATTTCTTTGCCAAAATTCTCATAATCGAACTCTGTACCGCCGATATAGGCAATTAGCCGTTCTGCAACGCTCTGCCCTGAAAATACGCCAAGCCCGTCCACGTAATCTTGCAGTGCCTGCAAATCCAACTTGCCGATAAGCTCCGTAACGTTTTCGCCGAGCGTTTCTTCTATCTCACTTTCCGCAGTTTCCGCCGACACAAAGACAAATCCGAGAGAAATTTGCGTGCATAAAAGTATAAAAAATATAATAATTAACCCTATAAATAGCCGTCGTTTTTTCATACGAGTTTCAAAAATCCCTGCACGAGCGCGAGCAGGCTTTGGATAATCGGCAAGGACAGCATAATTATCGTTATTTTTCCCGCAAGCACCACTTTATCCGCCACCGCATTACTCCCAAAATCGTTCAAAATTCCCGCGCCGAACTCCGTGATAGACCCCACGCCCACAATTTTGAGCAGAATTTTTAGAAGTCCGTTTTCCACTCCCGACATGCTCGCAATCGCAGAGAATACGGCAAGGGTATTTTGCAATGCATCAACGATAAAAAGCAATAGGACGATAACGCCTGTAACCGTTACGGCAAAAGACAATTCTGGCTTTGTCGACTTCAATAAAACGGAGGTGATTGCCGTAACGAAAGCGACGCCGATTATTCTTAAAATTTCCATATCTCGCCCCTCACGTTAGCCCAAAAATTGTTTTGATTTCGTTGAATAAATCGCCTATCATGCCCACCACGACTGCCATGACAATCACTAATCCCACAATACTGACGAGCGTTGCAATATCGTCGCGGTCGGATTTTTTCAAGACTTGACAAATTACCGTAATCATAATCCCTATTGCCGCCATTTTGAAGAGTATGCTTATATCCATCGTACCTTTTCTCCGTTTTTTATATCATTAAAATCAAGAGCAATAAACCGCATAAAAATCCAAGCTTTATGTATAAATCTCCATACTTTTTATAGGCAAGCTCTGCCTCCGAATATAACTTGGAAAGCCTGTCTTTCGAGGCGGAGAAATATGCTTTTTGCGAGCCGCTATCCCCTTTCCCAAGCATTTTGAAATAGTCGGCGACAACGGTTTTATCCTCTTGCGTTAGAAACTCACACCCCGAAAAATCCACGTCTTTTTCGCCGTGTGAAATTTTGTCGAGCTCCTCAAAATACCCTGCCAAAAAGCCTTGAAACTCGCCCTTATAATCGTATTGTGAGCAAAATTCTTTCAACGGGCGACGGTAATAGGACACTTCGCTCAAAAACCGTTCGTTAAACTCCTTTAATTGCGCAAAAAACAGTTTACGTTTGCGGTATTTCCCCGAAAGAATAAACCCGCAATAACTGCCGAACGCCACAATCGCAATCCCTAACAATAATTTTGCCGTCATGCTATCTCCCGACCTTTTTCGTCGTATACGCCTTGTATTTTTCCGATTTGATTTTCATCTAATACCACGTACCTTTCGAACGTTCCAAAGAACGGTTCTCTTAAATTATCCATTCCCGAAAAATGCGCCGACGCCATAACCTTGATACCTGCTACCACCGCGCGCTTGACCGCCGCACAGTCTTGCTCGGAAAGCTCGTCCGTTATCATCACGTCAGGTCGCATGGCGCGTATGCCCGCCTCAAACGCCGTCGCTTTATCGGAAAACTTCAAAACGTCTGTGCTTTCGCCTACGTCCCCAGCGGAAATTTCTCCGCGTTCGTCGCATATCAACACGTTTTTTTGCGTGCGTTCGCCGATAATCCTTGCCAAATCCCTCAAAATCGTCGTTTTACCCTGTCCGGGTGGGGATAACAGCAACACGCTCCGCAACTGCCCCCGCATGCAAATTCGATAGATTTCTTCCGCGCAACCGATTATTTCATGCGGTACACGCACGCAAATCGAGGTTACGTTCCGCAAGGCAAGCGGTTGTCCTCTCTCGAACACGTATTCCCCCGCCAAGCCGATGCGCTCCCCGTTTGCCGCCGTCAAATACCCGCGTTTGAGTTGCTCCTCGACAGCGTATACGGAATATTTTCCTGCGCGGAATATGCAATCGGATACGTCTTTCAAATCACAGGAAATCGCATTCTCCGCACGCTCCGTCAGCCCATTTGCGCCTAAATACCGATACTTCCCCGCATAATTGACCGTCGTGGGCTTATCAGCGCGCAAACGCAGCTCGTAAACAAACGCCATATTCAAATGTTTCAAGCCGTCCTTGACGGTTTGAGGAAGGAATTCAAGCATTTGTATACTATATGCGTCGGCTTGTCCGAATAGAACGCAAAACGCAAAGAAAAAACGCCCTTTGTCAAGGCGTTTTTTCTTTGCGTGCCGTCATTTATTTTGTATAATCGAATAAGAGTTCCGAGCTCTGCGCTACAAAATCGGATAATTCTTCGGGCGAAAGCTTTTTATAGGAAAGCATAGCAAGATAATAAATTTGCCGCACGATAAATTTCTGTTTTTCTTCCGATTGCGCAAGTAAGCCTGAAACGACGGGGTTGGTGAGATTGAGCACAAGCGTCGCGTTTTTGCTCGGGTCGGATTCGTTCATGCCGTAGAACCCGCCCATTTCCGACATTCTGCGCATAAACTCTTCCACGTTGACAATCGCGGGGATTTTTCCGCTCTTGAACTTTTCGGCTTTCACCTGCACGTCTTGGTTGGGCAAATGCTTTTTTACCATCTCTATCAAATCCTTACTCGCCTCGCCGCTAACCTCTTCGCCGCTTTTGAGTGCGCCGTCTATATCCGCGTCAATGCGTACGAAACGGCACTTTTTAGGGTTCTTATATTCAATAAAGCTGATAAAATGCGGGTCGATATACCCGTCGCAAATCAGCGCGTCAAGCCCTGCCTCTTTGAACATTGCGACGTATTGTGCCTGTTGCGCCTCGTCGGATACGTAATAAATCGGCGTAGGTTGCGCGCCTTTCTCCGCCTCCTCGTCGGGAATTTCCGCACCGAAATATTCCGTCAAGGGCTTGTATTCGCCGCTTAAATTTTTATAGATGATGACGTTTTGGACTTTATCGTAGAAATCTTCTTCCTTTAAGCAACCGAACTTGATAAACGTGGAAATATCTTTCCAGCAATTCTCAAACCGTTCTCTGTCCGTGTTAAATAAAGCCGTAAGCTTATCCGCGACCTTTTTCGTGATATGTTTGGAAATTTTTTGCACCTGCTTGTCGTTTTGCAAGAAACTTCTCGATACGTTCAAGGGAATATCGGGACAATCAATCACTCCGTTCAAAAGCATCAAAAATTCGGGGATTACCTCTTTAATGTTATCGGCGATAAACACTTGATTACAATAGAGCTTAACTTGCCCTTTTTCAAGCTGTACCTGTTGTTTTTTAACCTGCGGGAAATAGAGAATACCCTTCAAACGGAAAGGATACTCCATATTCAAATGAATCCAAAAAAGCGGCTCGTTGAAATCAGCGAACGTGTCGCGATAGAAATTCTTATACTCTTCATCCGTGCAGTCTTTCGGGTCTTTCAAATACAACGGCGTGGGGTCGTTAATCGCTTTGTCCGTATCGTCGCCTTTGGGGTTAAGATAGATGTCAAACGGCATAAACGAGCAGTATTTACGGAGCAACGCACGCACCGCGTGTTCTTTCAAAAACTCTTCTTCCCCATCCGCGATATGCATAACGATTTTCGTTCCGCGTTCCGTTTTCTCCGTTTCTGACAGCGTATACGTGGAATTGCCATCCGATTCCCATTTCACGGCAGGTTCGTCG
>JAFTKT010000123.1 GCA_017453145.1 Clostridia bacterium | reverse complement strand
CATAAACAAACCCGTACATCAAACACCACGCCCCTTGCGTTTTCCACGCAAGGGGCGGTTTCTCACCGATAACACCCGTCTACACCCTGCGACAATCCACGCGTCGTTCCTGCATAAAGCGCGAAAAACGCCACTCCGAAGTCTTTCTTCGAAGTAGCGTTTTTTATTTTACTTTTTTGTTATTGCGCTCAGCTTGCTATTCGCAAAACCCAACACGGCAATCTCATAAAATCCTACCGCAACGCAAGTCCCGAATTGTCATTCTGGAACAACGAGCCCCGCCCCTCTGTCATTCTGGAGCGAGTTTACGAGCGATAGAATCTCTCTCCCCGTCATCGCAAAACAGCGCGCAAGCAAAATGCGAATTTCATTTCGCACATTCACGCACCGCACTAAACCCCGAGCGCAAATCGGAAGGCAGTTATACGCTTATTCCTCCGTTCCTTTCACGGTGCTCACGACGAGCTCTCTGTTCTTATTCTCTTTCTCACCGACCATATCGATTTTCAAGCAATCGCCGTCCTCATACGTATGGAGACTGATATTCTCGGCAATAAGCGTTTCCAACGCACGTTGGAAATTCTTTTTCGCCTTTTTCGCACGACGGCGCGCCCAGAACCCCGTCTTTTTCTTTTTCGCCTCTTTTTCCTTTGCCGCAATATCTTGCTCCACGATAAACTTCGCCGCCTTTTCCGTGAGTGTCAAGTGGATTTGTTTTTCCTTGACGGGCACTTCCTTGACGATTCTCGTTCCCGTGCGAATACGGAATAACGTACCGCAAACGGGGCAAATATACGCCGTCGAGTTGTTCTTCGCCGTAACCGCCGCGCCGCATTTACTGCAATTAATGACAAAGCTATCGCGCTTAATCACGTTCACGGGAACTGCGTCTACAGCGGGTGCAACCTGTTCGTTCTTCTTGTCTTTTTTCATAACAAAAACCTCACTTAATATAATTTTTTCTTTTATTTTCTACGGACAAACCGCCCGTCGATTTCTTTATTCCTGCGGCGTTTCTTCCTCGCTCGCCGCCACCTCTGCGCCCTGCTCGGCTTTCATCTCGGCAAAGACCTCCGCCGCGTCTGCGCCCGTATCTTGCGCCGAGCCCACCGCAAAACTTGCCGCTTTTGCCACTTTACGTCTTTGAATCGCCAACATTACGAGCACACCGAGCCCGCCGATAAGCATCATACCAAGCCCGCCGTAAATCAGCACGCTTCGCATCACGTTCGCCTCTTCGGGATATTTCTCAATGGACGAAAGCTCCTTTTCTCCGACGGTAATGACCAAATACGCCGATTTTGTTTTGCCGTTTTCGGTATATTTGACGATAACGTATTGGTCATACTTCGTCAAAATCTCCTCACTTTCAATCACGAGCTGCTGACTATCGAGCGTAAGCTCTTTCGTCGAACCGTCGTCGTAGGTAACGGTAACGACCAGCCCCGTCGGGTCAAAACTGTCGCCCTCCGTATACTCCGTCTTATGCTCGCTCGTTTTCGACGCGGCGATTGTGCTGACGAACACGGGAATATTGAAATGCGCTTTCACTTCGCGGAGCTTTTCCTCGACGGCAAGCAATTTCGCACCGTTTTCCTCTCCGAAAATAGCCGCTTGCGCCTCGTCCTTTAACACGTTGTTATAGCTCGCTCTCGCGGCTTTCACTTGCGCGGAGAAACTCTCCACCCTTGCTTTAAGCGCGGCGTCGGAGGCATTCCAAGCCAACCAAGTCGCCACCTCGTCCGCACCTGCAAGCGCAGAAACGAGCCGCAAGCTAGTGCGCGTATCGTCCGTCATCATCACGCCCGCCGTCTTGCGCGAACCGAAATACAAACGGTAAATATACGTCCCATACCCCTTTCCGTTTTCGGGATACGTCATTTTCAAACCGCTCTTTTCGCCGACGTAATGGGTATAGTTATACAAATCCTTTTGGAAATTCGAATAGTAATACCCTTTATAGAACGCAACGGTCGAGGCGTTCGCAAGTGCCTCGATAGCACTTTCTATATCCGCACGGTACGCCGTTTCCAAAACGGGCGCTTGAATACTCTCAAACGCATATTCGCTTGCCCCGCTGTCATAAAAAGCGGCGTTTCCGATTGCTTTCACGCTATAAGGAATAATCACACGGTCAAGCGCTCCCTTATTCAAGCCGTAGAACGCATACGCCTCCACGCGAACCGTACCCTCTTTGATTTTATATTCTTTCTTGGTTTCGCCCTCCAAGACCTCGCCCACGAGCGCGGCAGGATAGCACAGCACGGCAAACTGCGTCTTTTGCTCGTCGATATACCGATACAACACGCCGCCGTCCACAAAGAACGCACCGTTTTCCGTTGTCAGAACCTCGTCGCCGCCGAGTGTCCCCGTCCTCGCGAAAGTAAACGCTATCAATTTTTTAGAAGCGGCAAACGCGCCCTGCCCTATCGAACGCACGGTTTGCGGCAATTCCACCACCGCCTCGCCGCCGCCATAGAACGCAAACGCGCCGATTTCAACCGCAACGGGAATAGCCACGAACTGATAGCTCGCCTCCTTTTCCAAAGAGGCAAACGCATACGCTCCGAGCCTTTTCGCCGCCGACAGTTCAAGGGTCGTCAACGCCGTTTCAAAGAACGCATATTCCCCGAACGCCACAACGCTTTCCAAATTCGCCGCCGTCAGTTTCTTCGCTTGATAGAACGCATAATCGCCGATTTCCGTAACCGTTTCCGAAAGCGCAATTTCCGTCAATGCGGTTGCGCCGTAGAACAACCCCTCGCCGATTTCCGTCTGCCCCTCGCGGAACAAAACGCCCTTTTCCAACGCGGTTTCTCCGTCGCCCCAAACGGCCTTTTCAATCGCCGTCCCTGCGAACGTATACTCGCCCGTAACCACCGAACGCGCACCGAACGTAACTTTTTGGAGCGCACTCGCCCCTCTAAACGCGCCTACGCCCAAACTTTCAAGGGATGGCAACACCACGCTTTGCAAGCTCTGCGCCCCCGCAAACACGCCGTCGCCAAACGCCGCAAGCTCCGCCCCGTCGGCAAAGCTAACCGTTTTAAGCAACGAAGTCGCGAACGCATAATCGCCCACTTCCCGTATCCCAACGAGCATTTCCGCGCCTTGCGTTTTGAGCTCCTGCACCGCCGCACCCGTAAACGCATACGCCTTGATATTTACAATGCTTGCAGGGAGCACCATTTTCGCTATTTTCGAACCTCTGAACGCGCGTTCGGGAATCTCCGTAATCGCCGCGCCGCCAAAATCCAACGCCGTAACAAGCGAGTTTTCAAACGCGCCCTTTCCAAGCGTTTGGACAGTCGCTGGCAACACGACCTCCGACAATCCTTTCACGCCCGCAAACGCATAATCGCCCACCGCAACGAGCGTCGTAAGCCCCGACAAATCCAGTTTACCGTTCCCGTCGCCTTTCGCCGCCGCGTTCACGTACACTATTTCCACTTTTTTACCGCCCGACAGCGCATAAATCACGCCCTCGTCGCCCGTCGCAAGCGCACCCGCCGCATACTTCGTCGAGTCCGCCGCCACCGCAACAGACAAGCCCGCAAACGCCTCGCCTTTGAGCGCGCCCTCGCCAAGCTCGGTATTACCGAGCGCAACCGTTTTCACCGTCTGACAGCCTTCGAACAAATTCGCTCCGACCGCCGTCAATCCGTCGGGCAATACAAACGTCTCGTTTTCCACAACGAGCTTTGCCCCTGCAAACGCTCTGTCGCCAAGCTCTTTCACCGTCTGTCCCCCGAAATCGAGAACAAACCCGCCTTTCGTGCCCGAGCCGCAATCCTCAAACGCACCCGCGCCCAACGCAATGACAAGCGGTTTCCCGTCCGAGCCCGCCGCAAACGTCGCGCCTTTCAGATTTACGCACCCACCGAACGCCCCGTCGCCCACCTTTGCGGTACGGATAACGACGGCATTACGCAATCCCGTGCAATTTTCAAACATATCTTTCCCGATTGCCGTGAACGTGTCAGTTACGATATTTTCCAAGCCCACGCACCCCGCGAACACCCGCTCGCCGCTCACGTGCAGTCCCGACAAATCCACCGTCTTTAACGCCACGCAATTCTCAAACGCGCTGTGATACGCCGTTCCGATGCTCGGCATATCGACGATTTCAGACAAGCTTTCGCACCCAAAGAACACTTCCTTATCCAGCGTAATCGTCTTGACGTTGGCAAGGTCAACCTTTTTGAGTGCCTTACAATTATAGAACGCGCGACGGTGCACAAGCGACAAGTCGGAGAAATCAATCGAAACCTCGTCCGCCTTGCCCTCGTTCTTTCTATGCGCGGTGCTGACGAAATACACCTCTTCGAGCGCCTTACAGTTTTCGAACGCGCCCTCGCGGATTTCCACGACGGATGCAGGAATGACGATGCGCCGCACGTTCTCGTTATCCTTGAACGCGTCCTCGCCGATATACATTATATTTCTGTCGGTGGGAATGACGAGAATATCCGTCTTTTCCGCCACCGAGCCCTCGTTATAGCCCAAGCCGTTATAGCGCACGAGCGTATAATTGCTCACGTCGAACTCGTCCTCAACGCGCAGAGTAACGTTTGCGAAATACCGCGTTTCAACACCGCTACGGAGCACAGTCGCACCGATTGTCGCCGTACCCTTTTTCAAAGTCTTGACCACGCCGTTCTCGTCCACCGTCGCCACCGTCTCGTCGGTTGACGACCACTTAAACGACAAATTCGTCATAGGATGATAGAACGGCTCCGTTTCAATCCTCAACGGAATCGTCTGCCCTGCGTTCACGGACACAAGCCCCACCGCCTTTTGCAGTGCCTCCGTGCTCGTTTTAATAACGCCGAACGAAATACTCGGCACAGAAACAAGCGTACCTTTCACCTCGTCCGTTACGACCACCCGAATTTGTTTGACTTTATTCACGTCTTGGTCAGGGTCAGACACGAACACGCTCGTTTCCCCTGCTTTCAAGCCCACAATTTCACCGTTCTTGACGTTAGCAACGGCAGGATTCGCCGAGCTCCACACGTAGTTGGACAAATCGGCGTTCCCAATCCCTCGCAACGCCACCTTATGCGTTTCGTAAAGCCCAAGCGTAATCTCTTCCTCGCCCTCCGCAAGCGAAAATCCGTTATCGGGCGTCTGCGCGGCGTTCGCCGCCGCTATATCCACTTGATAAAGACAGCTGTTAATCGCATAGTCGTCGATTTGCAAATAGAGCTGTTTCCCGTATTCCTCGTAAATATCGGTAATCTCAATCGACACGGTCGTCGTACCGTTTTTCACGGCATTACGCACAGGCGTAGGATACTCGGTAGCAAGCTGTAACACCGTTTCTTCCTCTCCCGTTTCCGCGTTTACTTTCTTTTTCGGATAGCACAGCATAATCGCTTGCGCGTAGTGGTTGTCGTAGACGTCCACGTCCAAATAAATCTTCTGTTTTTCCTTTGTTCCGTCCTTATAATTATAATACCGAACGCGCACGTTTTCGAGCACAGGCGCTTCATAATCGACGGTAAAGGAGAACGCAAAGGTATTTTCCTCTTTCGCCGTTTCCCCCGCCGCAGGCGTCTCGGTGAAAAATTCAAATTCCATGCGGTATTGCCCGTTCGCGGCAAGATTATATTCTTCGGGGAACAGTTCAAGCTCCACGTTCGCAGGCGTAGGCGTACCGCCGCCCGAATACGCTTTTCCGACGCGGTTGACGAAATCACTCAAAATCACTTCGCCCGTGCGCTCGTCGTAGAGCTTATATTTCACAACGCGCGCATTGCGGAGCAAGCCCGCATACACCGCTTTAATACCCGTCGAGGTCATATAGTTTTCCGTGCTGTCGTCGCCGTAGTATTCGTTATAACGCGACACGGCGCAATATTCCTCTTTGGTATACATCTTTTCGTCGTTCTCGTCCAAGAGATAGACGTAGCCGCCCATAGGCAGGATATATTTTTCATTCCAATAAGTCGCAAACGGTTGCGTCGCCCACACTTGTTCTTTGAGCTTATTTTCCTCCAAAACGGTCGCGTCCTGCTCCGATTCGGAAATTTCAAAAGCGGTATAATCAAGCATAGGCGCGCTGTCCCAATCCCCGTAAAACGCGAGGAACGGCACGCTCAAACCGCATTGCCCGTCCGTTTTCGAAAGGAGCTGTAAAAAGCCCTCCACGTACATACCGTTTTCGAACACCTTATCGCCGTTCTTATTCTCTTGCTCTAAATACGCCTTGTCGCCTTCCGACAATTCGATTTTCACGCTAATCGCGGCAGTTTTCCCTGCTGGCACGACAATTTCCCCTGTTTGCTTATCAAACGTAACGCCGTCGCCACTCACCTGCCAATCAACGGATTTCGGCGCAAGCACTTTCGCCTGTTCTGCAACGGCAAGCCCGTCCTTTGCCACCGTTTCCGTCATCACAAGCGAGGCAGTCGCAAACCGCAGCGTTTCGCCCCCGAAATTTTGCAAGGAGAAATTCAAATTCTCATAAACGCCCGTGCGCTGTTTATCGTCGCCGAGCTCCAATTTCGGGCGGTAATCGCTCTCGGCGTTCTCCGTATACAAATACGCCGCCGTCTTATCGATTACGTTTTCCAAGCTCCCCAAGCCCGCTCCCTGTTTTCTGGGCGAATACGCCTTGCCGTCTTGGTCGCGCACGGTGGTTGCCGTGCTCATAATCAGTTGGTTGGCAAGACGATTGACTTTCACAGGGTCGCCGCCCGTGAGCGCGGACAGCCGCGCGTCCTTTTGGATATAACTGCGCACAAGCGCCATCACGCCCGCCATATTTGGCGACGCCATAGAAGTACCGCTCTGCTCGCCGTAGCCGCCGGGTACAGTAGAAGTAATCTCGCCGCCGTGCGCGGTGATTTCAGGTTTTAATTTCAAATCGTGCGTAGGTCCCCAAGAAGAGAACTCGCTCATAAACGGTCCTGCCGCCGTGTCTTTGCTAACGACGATTTTCCCCACGCCGTTATAATCGCGTTTATTGTCGCCGTTGGTGTCGGCAAGCGCGTAACCCGCGTCCATACCGATAGACACCGCAGGACAGGGATTTTCAATTTCGCCCAAATTCATGCGGATAATACCCGCGACGTTGTTATAAATAATCACCGCCGCCGCGCCCATTTCCATTGCGACTTCAACCTTGTCTTGGAAAGTATTGTCGCCACGCTCAATGAGCGCAAGCCGTTTCTTACCGCTCGCGTCCGTTTCCCCGAGCAATCTTCTCGTTTGCGTGGTATAATCCGCCGCCGAACCCGTGCCGGGAATCACGACGTATTCAAACACGTCCGCATCTTTTTGCTTGCCGAGCATCTGCTCCGCGAAATCGTATTCTTTTCCGTTCTCGTCGCGCGATTCCTCGTAGAACGCCGCCGTTTCATTTTCGTCCAACGAACCGTTGCCGTTGGTATCGCGGAACATATACGGCGACTCCTGACCGCTGATACTCGCCACCGAAAGCGAGGCGGCAAAAGTCGAGGGCGAGCCTACCGTCCCCGAATCGGGGTTGGTCGTAAGGTTCGTACCGAACGCACCGCCGTAGCCCGCGCTGTAATCGTTACTCGCGGCACAAACAAGGCTAATCCCCGCGCTTTCAATACTTTCATACACAGCGTTGAGCAATTCCCCCTCGTCGTCGCCGTCGTTGGTGGTAGTAAAGCCGCAAGACGTACCGAGCGACATATTAATCACGTCTACGCCGAGCGTTACGCAATCTTCAAGCGCGGCAATAATATCTTCGGGCGTTGCCCCGCCGAGCTCCTCGTCGTCCAAATCGTCGGTGAACACTTTACAAATCACGAGCTGTGCATTCGGCACAACGCCGCGAAAGGTAACCGCCTTTTCGTCCAAATCCCAAACGCCGTTTCCGTTGGTATCCTCCCAAACGTTCACGCCGTCCTTATCCGTATACCCGTTCTCGTCGTAGCCGCCGATAATCCCCGCCACGTGCGTGCCGTGATTGGAATAGGAGGGATACACGTCGCTGTCGTCGTCGGCATAGTCGTAAGCAAAAGGAACTTTCGCGCTCACGTACACGTCGGAAACGGACAAGCCTCCCGATTTCGTCTCCGCCGCAAGCACGTTATCTTTCATCACGTCCGCCACGTACTTCTCGCTCCACGCGGGCTCGTCGGGCAACGTTAAAAAGGCGTTATGCGTGTAGTCAAGCCCCGTATCGAGCACGGCAACGACCGTACCCTTACCGTAATCGGTTGCCCCCGTCGTATATTTCGTCGCGTCGTAAATACCCGTATCGTATACGCTCGTTTGGTTGACGACCTCTGCCGCCGACCGCCCTGCCACCGCGTCGGGACGGGAATAGGCAGACGTAATCACCGCGCTTTTCACGCCCGCCATCTTCTTAATCTTCGAAACGTATTTCGTATTGACCTCAATGGCAACCGCATTTGCGACGGTATCGTAGTTGCGTTCGAGCTTATAAGAAATCCCCATTTTCGCGAGCTTTCTCAAAAACTCGTTTTGTTCGTCTTGAATATCGGCAACGGTTTTCCGCCCTGCAAACGAACGGAGATACGCCGAAACGTTTTGTCCGTCCGCCGCCGCAACGGCGTTTTGTCCGTCAAGGGACACAATCACCGTCCGTGTTTCATAAGTAGGTTTTGCGTTTGCGGAGAGCACCTGCGCATTGAAATTTTCCTCACGGAGCGCAGTCGTATCAAACTGTCCCGTAACGTTTTCAAACGCCGCCGCCGTTTCCGTCGTCTTGCCCGACGTGCCGCTGGCAAACAAGCGGAGCACCTGCTCGGTAGCAAGCGTCCACGACAGCGAACACGCCAATGCGGCGCATAAAATACGTTTAACAGATTTCTTCATAGAGCCTCCCGCACCGCCCCTAAAAAGGGGCAGAATAACACACGATAAAATGATACGTATTTATTATATAACTTTTTCTCAATTTTGTCAAGCTCTTTTCCCGTAAAATGAAAAAGAACCTTTCTCAAAAAGGTCCTTTTCTCTTTCTGTTTTCGATTCCCTGCCATTGCAAGCATAGCTTGGCAATCCCTCGCCAAGTCTTATGATTTGCGTTTTACAGTACCACCGCATTAAACAGCATAAATAAGAGCGGAATGGACAGCACAGACAAAAGATGCGACACAAGCGCCATACCGGCGGCATCGGAGGTATCCTTGCCATACGCGGCAGGCACAACGATGGCATTGAGCCCCATAGGCATACACGCAAAACACATGCCGCAAATCAAAAACGTTTTACTCACGAACGCGCTTTGAGGAATGAATGCAAACACAAGCACGTACAAAAGCGGATACGCGAACAGTTTGATTGCTGAAATCACGTAAATACGCCATTTTTTCAGCAAGGCAAGCACGTCGCATTTTCCGATTACCATACCCGTCAACAGCATGGCAACGGGCGACATACAATTCCCCGCCACGTCGATTACGTTCACAATACTCACAGGCAAAAACGCATTCCAGCCCGTCAAGCCTAATAAGAGCCCGATAAACATACAAATAAACATAGGATTCAAAAAAGCTTTGAGCCTGTCGCCGAGCGTTTGCTTTTGCTCGCCGTCGGAACTACCTAAAATCAAGAGCACAGGCGCACCCCAAAGATAAATCATAAACCAAAGGGGGAGGGTAAAAATCAAATATTCAAAAAAGAGTTCGGGAAACACGACGGACACGATAGCGTTGCCCATATACCCAAAATTCGAAAACGCCAACCCATAGGTTGCGATATTTTGCAAAAACTTTTCCTTAAAACACAGCTTTGCCGCCAAAACGGACAGCGGAATAAGCACCGCAAGCATCACCGCGCTCATCAAAAGCAACCGCCACACGGAGGCGAGCGTTTCCACATTGCAATATTTAATAAACGTACCCATAACCAGCGCGGGAATAAACAGCAAGTTTTCGAGCTTTGACAAAACGCGCGAGGACTCGTCGGGCACGAATTTCCATTTCGCAAAGACAAACCCAAGCACGATAAACGCAAACAAAAACAGCATTTGATTAAATATCGGTTCGAACAATTCCATAACAAACAACTTCCTTTCGTATAACGGATATTATTATATCACGATTTCCCCGCGCCGTCAAGCAAAACGCCCGCCGCGAACCGCGCGGCGGGCTATAAAATTTACAAATTTTCCAAAATATACTTCAAATCCTCGTCGGCATACGCCTCTTGCTTGTTCGGCATTTTCAAAAGCTCCTGCGCCTTACGCTCCATATACGCCAAATCAATTTTTCTCGGCTCTCCCAACAATGCCAGCGCGTTTTCACGGTAAATCTTATCCAAAATGGGCTTTTCGATTTTCACGCCGCGAAAGGTATTCTCGCCGTAAACGTGCTCGCCGTCCGTTTCAAAAAACTGCCGCACAAAACGCGGTCTGCGCCAAAACGACACTTCCCAATTCTCGCCTTTGGGGAACGCGTAAAAATCCGTGCCGTAGAAAAT
>JAFTKT010000122.1 GCA_017453145.1 Clostridia bacterium | reverse complement strand
GTTATACAAGGCTATGAGCGTTGCCACGACTGCCGCGAGAACCGCCCAGATAAACGCCGTCCACCACCAAGTCCCGATTGTGTACACCGCCATAGAAGCAATATACGACGCGGTAATCCAGAACAACAACGTCCAACGGAACGTGCCTTTGCGGAGCTCGGCTTTCGCCGTCGCCACCGCCGCAAAGCAAGGCACGGTCGTCATATTGAACACGATAAAGGAGAGAAGTGCAGGCACGGTAGCTCCCGTTGCGGAAATCATGGCGACTGCCTCCAAAACCCCCTCTTCGCTACCTTCGCCGCCGCCGAGCAGGGCAAGGAGCTCTGCCATCAGTTCGGGATTACTTTCCAAACCGCTAAACGCGCCGCTACCTGCCGCCGTCAACAGTGCGCAAGCAAGCGAGAAGAAGGTCGCAATCACGTTTTCTTTGGCGATTAAGCCCGTAACCGCCGCCACCGCGAACACCCAACCCCACGAGCCGAGCTGACTGCCAAAGCCGAGCGGTGTGAACAGGGGCTGAATAAGCTGACCGAGCGAGGCGAGAATGGAATGATTCATAGATTCGACCATTTGCCAATTCCAGCCAAAGTTGGACAAGAACCAAATCACGATACACGAAACCAAAATAATGGTAAACGCCTTTTCAACGTAGTGTTTGAGTTTATCCCAAAGATGAATCATCAGGTTTTGGAAACGTGGCAAATGATACGCAGGCAACTCCATAATAAACGGAGGCACTTCGCCGCGCATCGTTGTCGTACGCATTAAAATCAAGGACAAAAGCGCAACCGCCATACCAGCCAAGTACATAGCGTAGGTGATGATTTCGGCGTTGCCGATTCCAAAAAACGTGATAATCGCGCCCGAAATCGCCGTCAAAATAGGCAGTTTTGCGCCGCAGGAGAAAAACGGAATAACGCGGATTGTCGCCGTGCGTTCCTTTTCGTCGGCAAGCGTTCTCGTGTTCGACATTGCAGGAATGGAGCAACCAAAACCCATAATCATGGGCATAAACGCTCTGCCCGATACCCCGAACCGACGGAATACTCTATCCAAAATAAACGCTACGCGCGCCATGTACCCCGAGTCCTCCAAAATCGAGAAACAGAGGAACAAGACAAGGATTTGCGGTACGAACGAAAGCACCGCCGCAATACCGCCCCAAATACCGTCGTAAACTAGCCCGATTGCCCAAGCGCTTGCATTCGCGCTTTCCATGACGGCGAGGATACCGTCGCCAAGCATAGACGTGAGCGTATCCATTAAGTAAAAGAGTATAGCACCGGGCGAATTCAGCCCCTCCGCAAAGAAGATTGCGCCTACCGTCGTGGACGAAAGCTCGGCGCACAGCTCGCCGAACGGCGGAATAATCGTTGCCAAATATAAAAAGTTTTCCGAGAACGTGATATGGAACACCGAAAATAAAATTACGAGGAAAAGCGGAATACTCGCCCATTTATGCGTTAAAATTTTATCCACTTTATCCGATTTCGTCAGCTCCCCTTTCTTCACGGGACGACTGCGTTTGAGCGTGGGCGAGAAATGCTCGCATATGTATTTATACCGCGCGTCGGCAATCTCTGCTTCCGTATCCTCGCCGAACGCCGACGTCTTTTCGACGTTTTTCGTCAGGAAATCCTGCGCCGCTTGCGCCTCTTTGGGGTGCGTTTCCACCTCCAAACCGTCCTTTTCCACAAGCTTGACGGCATGGAATAACGGCGAGGCGACTTCGGCAAGCCCAAACGCGATTTCTGCGTTTGCTATCGCGCCGAACAAACGACAATTTTGCAAGACGCTCGTCGCTTTCCGCTTACTTTTTGCCGCCTTAATCGCGCGCTCAATGAGCGTCGGTATATTCGTATCCCGCAGCGCGGAAATCTCTACGACGGGCACGCCGATGCGTTTTTCCAGCTCCTCTTCGTCTATATCGTCGCCGTTCTTTTCGAGGACGTCCGTCATATTCAACGCCACCACGACGGGTATATCCACCTCCAAAAGCTGGGTTGTCAAATATAAATTCCGCTCCAAATTCGTCGCGTCTACGATATTGATAATACAATCGGGTCGCTCGTCAAGCAAATAATTCCTCGCAATCACCTCTTCGGGCGTATACGGCGAAAGGGAATAGATACCCGGCAGGTCGACGATTTCGACAGGCTCGCTACCCTTTTTGCAAACACCCTCTCTCTTATCCACCGTAACGCCCGGCCAGTTTCCGACGTGCGCCGTACTGCCCGTGAGCGTGTTGAAAAGGGTGGTTTTCCCCGAGTTGGGATTGCCCGCAAGGGCAAATTTCATAAGCTCCATTTTTTCTCTCCTTTTTTTTAATCCATTTTCATTTCCACAAACGCCGCCTCTGCCTTGCGGAGCGTGAGCTCGTAGCCTCGCAACGTGATTTCAATCGGGTCGCCAAGCGGCGCTTTCTTCCTAAAATAGATATGCGCGCCCGGCGTAATGCCCATGTCGAACAGGCGGCGACGGAGCGCACCCTCGCCTGTTACCTTGACTACCGTGCCGCTTTCGCCTATCCCAAATTCCGATAATACTTTGTTCATTCGTCCTACTCCTTTTTAATTTCTTAACTGCGGTTAAGTTTTATTGCAAAAAATGAAAACGCTTTTTTTCGCGTTACGGGCATATTATATCATCATTTTATGCCGTTGTCAAGCAAAAATGAACTATGGTTAAGAAAATTTTTCTTTATTTTTCCAAAAATTTTTTCATAGCGGAGAACGTATCTTCCGACACGAGGTGTTCTAATTTGCAAGCGTCCTCTTCGGCGCGAGGCGCGGAAACGCCGAGCGCGCTTAAAAAATCGCGTATGGTGCAATGCTTTTCGTAGACCTCTTCGGCATACGCTTTGCCGCTTTGCGTTAGATATAAATGCTTGCCGTCCTCGTAGAGATACCCTTTTTCCGCGAGGAGTTTCATGGCTTTATTGACCGCCGCCTGCGAGACGTTCATCTTTTTCGCCACGTCGATACGGTGCACGACGGGCTTTTCCCACGAGAGCGTGAGAATACTTTCTAAATAGTCCTCTGACGATTGATTGTATTTCATTTTCTTTTTCCCCTCCCTATGCGTTGCTTTGCAATGCGTGCTATGCCCTAT
>JAFTKT010000121.1 GCA_017453145.1 Clostridia bacterium | reverse complement strand
GTGAGAAACGTATTCCATACCCCAGTCTACCGACGAATATACGGTTTTCGCACCCAAGTGCGTGGGCTTCATCTCGCCATTTATTTGCACGCCAATAAAGCCGTGCGGTTTCATAGTGCAATCGCCTTGCCCCACTAGAAAAATTTTGTTGCCTTCGACCTTAAAATCTAAAAAGCCAAATTTCATACTTTTACACTCCTGTCACGTATTTTGTATTATTTTTTCTTACGGAAGAGAAAAAATGCGCCTACCGCCAAAACTACAACCGCCGACACGGAAAGGAGCACGATTACGCCGACCTTTGATTTCGGCGTTTCCTGCGCGCCGTTCGAAGTCGTCGCCGAGTCAGACGAATTCGCGCTGTCGTTCGACGCGCTACTACTGCTATCCGTAGGCAAATCCTCGCCCGTCACCTTTTCCACCTTAAAGCTTTGCGTATACAAGCTGATACCAAGCTTACCCGTATACGAAGCGATTACTTGCCAATACGTTCCCTTGTCCTCTAAATAAAACACTTCGCCCGTTTTATTTTCTACCGAGCCGTTATAATTGACGGCGGAAAGCTCGATTTTATCGCCGAGCTCCAACGCCCTTTTCGCCACATTTTTCCCTGAAACGACCTGTTCTCGGTTTCGATAATAACTCGCGTCGTCCGTCATCAACCAACCCGTACCCTTTTGCGTTTGCTCATCCATAAAATTTCCGTAGGATAAATTAGAGGAATAGGACACAAGTCCACGTGCGCTTTCAAACGCCGCCTTGTCATACGCCGTTTTATCGGAAGCCTCGTACGCCGCGCGCAGCTCGGTAAAAGCAAAGGAAACAGTTGCAATTTCAGGGATAAACGTCCGCGCCTCTTGGATAAGCGTTTGATTCGTCGATATGCAAACGACCTGTTCGAGCATTTCGTATTCGATTAATTTTTCCCGAATCAACGGTACGATTGTACCCGCACCACTACGAATATCCAGCACGCATACCGCGTCCGTTTGCGCAAAAAGCGGCAAAATATCGTCGATAGTGGGAATCGTTTCCTCTTCCCCCTCGATTAAATCGAGGTTGAATTCTTGCAGTTCTTTCAGCGTATACGAATTCAAATACCCCGTGCCGTCCGTTGTTCTGTTGAGCGTTGCGTCGTCCATAAACACAATCGCGTTATCTTTCGTTAAGTGGACGTCAAGCTCCACCGCGTCCGCGCCGTATGCAATCGCTTTTTCCGTGCCCAGCCGCGAATTTTCGTTATGCAATTTCGTTACGCCCCTGCGTGCGATATTTATCGGCGTACGGCACAGGCTTTCCCCGTACGTTTCATACATGGAAAACACGGCATTATAATCAGTTGCGATAATGCCGAACGCGCCGCTTTGTATACAGTCGTTTATCTGTATTTTTTCAACGCTATCCGTAGCGAGCCAAACGGTTTGCCAACGGTTTTGCAAGTACCGAACGTTTTCCGCCGTGCCCATACTCGCAGGCAGTACGACGGTGTTCGCCAAATGGATATTCGCCGTTTTAACGATTTCAGAAAGCTCCGTTTCCGCCGTGAAAGAAACAATTCCGCGTATAGCCGTTTTCGTCTCGCGTACCTTTTTCACGAGCGCGGGCGTATCAGACATCACTGCCATATCCAAAATATCGATTTTGTCGTTCAAGAACGCAATCAACGCGTCCGCCTCCTGCTCCGTTTGCACGGACAGAACGGGAATCACCTTTCCTTTTAACACGTCTTGAAAAACCGTTTGAAAATTTCCCAGCTCCTCGCCGTTTTTGCCGACGATTTTTGCCTGTTCGTTAAAGCGCAAAATCGCGTTGGACGGTCTTGCGCCGTCCGTTTCGATTGCCGATTTCAAGCCGTCCAAAACCATTTTGTCCGTTACGTCGCAAACGACGGCGGGCGGATTTTTTACGTTTATTTCGGCTGGCGTATACGTTTGCACAATCGTTTTATCGACGGTTGCGCCGCCCTCCGCGCTCCCGCTGACAAAAAGCGTTTGTCCACTTGCGGAAACAACGGACGTTACGCTCAAAAACAAGCCCGTAACGAACGCCGTAATTTTTTTCGCTCGACTTCTCATATATTACTCCTTTTCCCGTTGTACGACGGGCAACGTCAATACGTCTACTGTTTTTCTCGTCTTGTATTTTCCACGAGTAAAATCGGGACATTCGACGGGAACGGAGCCGTTTGCAATCGACGTCTCGGAGAGCGCCGTTACGCTCATCCAAGCCGCCGCGTCGTAAATATCAATGGGCATAGGGCGTTTTTCCGCCACGCAACGGAAAAACTCTTTCAGCATCACGTAGTCCATACCGCCGTGCCCCGCGTCGATTTGCTCCTGCGTAATCACCCGCCACTCCTCAGGCAGATATTCCTTGTATTCGTCCTGATTGCCAAACGCCTTTTCATATCCGTGCAAGCCTTCGTCGTATTCCTTGGAATCAAGTATTACCGAACGCGTCGTTTGACAGTAAAAGCCTTTCGTGCCGCTGACGGTTACGCCGCGCTCATACAGTCGAGGCAGGGTAGTATCCAGCTTCAATAAAATGGTTTCGCCGTTTTCACATTCAATCATCGTCGTCGTAACGTCGCCCTGTGCGAACGTAACGTCGCCAAGACGGTCGGCGTATTTAGGCTGTTTGAGAATATATTCGTGCATGCCCTGCGCTTTCGACGACATAGAAACGAGCTTCGTAAAGCGGTTGCCGCTGTTGATATGTAAAATTTTCGCAATCGGTCCAAGCTCATGCGTGGGATAATTTTCGCAGTTATGCTTTTTGTATTCCTCCAAGCGGTAGTGATGCGTATCAATCCCGCCCGCGATTTCATACCGCAAATCGTGGCAATAGGAGCCTTGACAATAGGAGATATTGCCGAGCATACCATTACGGACGAGCGACGTTACCAGTAGCTCGTCGTCGTTGTAGCAACAATTCTCCAAGAACATAAACGGCGTGCCCGTTTCCTCGTAGCAATCGACGAGTTTCCAACAATCCTGAATATTATGTGTGCCTCCCACCTCAATTGCGACGGTAACGCCGGCTTTCATTGCAGCAAGACACACCGCCACGTGCATATCCCAGCTTGTCGCGACGATAATCGCGTCCAAGCCCGCGTTGACAACTTCCATATAATCGCTTGTCTGCATAGGCGTAGGTTGACCGCTTTTTTCCACCTTTTCCACCGCCGCCTGAATACGCTCGGGGAATAAATCGCAAAGCGCCGCCATTTCCGCTTGGTCGGAATTATGGAGAATATTATTCAATAAACCCCTACCGCGTTGTCCTAAACCGATTAAACCAACTTTCAGTTTTTTCATACTACCTCTACCTCTTTATTCTTCATCGTCGCCGCGTTTTTTGCACACGAGCAACACGCCGCCGCCAACTACCAGCACGCCCGCAACCACGCCGACGATAATCCATACGAGCTTGCCGTTTTCGTTATCGTTCGACGCGGGCGGTTCGGGCGTAATGTCCGTAATCACCTGCTCGTTTTCTACCGTCAAAACAATCTTTTTTACGACGCTCTCGCCGTACGGCGAGGTAGCCGTGTACGAAACGACGTACTCTTTCCCCGCCTCGCTGAACACGTACGTATTGCTCTCTGCAAGCGTTAAGGGCGTTTCGCTCCCCTTTTCAAACAGCTGCACCGCATACCAGCACCCGCTCGGCAAAACGAGCATAGGCAGTGCCTGCGCTTTCGAGCTGACAGTCGCTTTCCCCGCGACCTCGCCACCGTCGATAAAGCCCGCGTATACCGTCAAATTTTCCGTAAGTCCTTGCGAGCTTTCAATGCGGTTCGTAAGAGCCTCGTCTGTGTACCAGCCGCAAAATACGCTACCCGCTTTTTCCGCTTTAGCAAACGTGAGCGGCGATTGCGCGGAATACGTTTGCGCGTTGGTATGCGTTGCGCCGTCTGCCACGTATGTAACCGTATACGTCGTTTCCACGTACACAGCCTTAAAGTGCATATTATTGACGGGAATAAACGTCGTTTCGCCCGTATAATCGACGAACGCATCACCTACGCGCGTTTGCCATTTCACAAACGTTTTCCCCGAGATAGCAGGCGCGACGAGTGCAAACGGCGCGTCCCCTTCTTTCCAAGCGGTTACGAGCGTTTCCGTCGTTTCGACGGTGAGGGAGAACCCTTTCACGAAGTTCGCAGCCAAGCGCAAATCGCCCGTGCAGTTCTTCAAATCGGTAATTTTATTCTTTTTTTGCGTATCCGATTCCGCATACCAGCCGTCAAACAAATAACCGACGGGAACGTTTTCGGGCGCTTGCAAGAGCACGCTTTCCTGCGTGGTGTATTGCGCGGGATTTTCCGCTGTGTTAGTTACACCGCTTAAATCTCCGCTTTGCGGGAGGACGT